>CAZYHO010000249.1:0-7229 GCA_964647495.1 uncultured Akkermansia sp.
GATAGGGTGACAGATGGATAGGGGCGGCGGGGCGTGCAGGGCGACAGACGAACTATGGGGGGCGAGGCAGCCGCGCAGCCGCGCATCGGGGGGCGGGCGCCGCGGCTTGCGATTGTGGGAGAGCGTGCCACGTATGGGTCCGGCGGATGGCACCCGGGGGTCCGTGGTTCGTCGATTTGCCGGATTTGTTGTTGTTTTATGCCGCTCTGGCTTGCCATGCTGCTGCCCGCCGCGCTCGCGTATATCGTGGGCGCCACGCCATTTGGCTGGCTGGCGGGACGGGTACGGGGGGTTGACCTCAGGCGGCACGGGAGCGGGAATATCGGGGCGACGAACGCGGTGCGCGTGCTGGGCAAGGGGCTGGGCCTGACGGTACTCGCTCTCGATGTGCTCAAAGGGTGGATCCCGGTGGCGGTGGCGGCCTGGTGGTCGGCGCGGCAGCCTGGACTGGTGGATCAGGCTATCGCGGCGGAAATGACGCCGGTGCTGGCTGGATTGGGGGCCGTGCTCGGGCACACGTTCACATTCTGGTTGCGGTTCAAGGGTGGCAAAGGCGTGGCGACCAGCGCCGGAGTGATGCTGGCTCTGGCGCCAGTGCCCCTGGCCGCCGCGCTGGTCGTGTGGGCGGTGGCCATGAAGGCATGCCGGTATGTCTCGCTGTCCTCGATTCTGGCGGGCTGGGCGCTGGTGCTGGCTCTTGCGATCGAGGGGTGGCGCGACGGCCGCGTCAACGTCCCGATAGTGGTGCTTGCGTTGTCGATGGCCGTGCTGGTCACGGTGCGTCATCGCGCGAACCTTGCGCGCATCGCGGCCGGGACCGAGCCGAAAGCCGGCGCGCGCAAGCCGGACGCGCCCCCAGTTTCATGAAGACCATCGGCATCATCGGCAGCGGCAGTTGGGGCACGGCGCTCGGCGTCCTGCTCTCGGGCAACGCCGCAAGCGTGATTCTCTGGGGCCGCGAACCCGAGACCATCGCCTCCATCAACAAGAGCCGCGAGAATGCCGCCTACCTGGCCGGTGTTTCGCTGCCACCCGTTCTCAGCGCCACCACATCGCTTGACGATCTCAAGGTGTGCGACGCCCTTTTCATCGTGGTGCCGTCCCGGGCCGTGCGCTCGGTGGCCGCGCAACTCGCCGCTCTTCCTCCGTCTCCGGCAGTGCCATTGGTGAGTTGCATCAAGGGCATCGAGAATGGCACTGGTCTTCGCATGTCGGAGATCATCGAGGAAGCGCTGCCCGGGCATCCGGTCGCCCTGCTGTCCGGCCCCAACCACGCCGAGGAGATCGCGCGGTGTCAGCCGGCGGCCGCGGTCATTGGATCGCGTGACCAGACGCTTGGGCGCCGGCTTCAGGAACTTGTCGCGCTGCCGTGGTTCCGCGCCTACACGAGCGAGGATCTTGTCGGGATCGAGTGGGGCGCCGCCGTCAAGAATGTTTTTGCCATCGCCAGCGGGCTTTCGGCCGGTCTGGGCCTGGGTGACAACGCGCGCGCCGCTCTCATCACGCGCGGCCTGGCGGAAATGATTCGTCTCGGCACGGCGATGGGCGGGCGTCCCGAGACGTTCCAGGGGCTCAGCGGTGTCGGCGACCTGGTTGCCACATGTTACAGCGAGCACAGCCGCAACAATCGCGTCGGTCTCGCGCTCGGCCGCGGCCAGCCGCTTTCCGAGGTGCTCGCCGGCATGACGATGGTGGCGGAAGGCGTGCCGAACACGGAATCGATTTATCACGCCGCGCGCCGCGCCGGCGTGCGCACGCCGATCATCGACACGGTATACGCGGTGCTCTACGAAAACCTCAGCCCCCGCGAGGGACTGCGCGCGCTTTTCGCTCGCGACCCCCGGCCTGAAGCCGGATGATCTGGCATGGCGGCGGCAGTGAAGCAGGCGCACGCGCCCGCGTCCGCGCCCATGTCCGTCAGCGCACCGCCTGGCGCCTGGCCATGGCGACGGCCGTTTTGATCGGTGCCTCATAGCGGCCGATGATCTGGCGCCAGTTGTGTTCCTCTGTGACGTAGCGCATCCCATTGAGCATCACTTCGGCGCGGAGATCGGGTTCCTTGAGGATCCGGCGGGCGCGGCGCAGGGCCATGCGGAATTTCCGGTGGCAGTCGGCCACGACCCATTTTTCCTGGTGGTTGAGCGGTTCTCCGTTGAGTTGTTTGCCCATGGCCTCGCGGTAAAGCGGCACATTCATCCACGTCATTTTCACGCCGACCTGACCGTAGTCGTGGACCGCTTCCTTGGGGGCGTCGGAGTCCTCGAGGATGTCGATTTCCGGATCGGAAACGGTCGAGCGCAGGCCGTCGACGCCATGGACGACCGGGATGCAGCCGAGCTTCATCGCTTCGAGTTGCGCCAGCCCGAACGGCTCGTAGAGGCTCGGCATGAGGAAGAAGTCGCTGCCGGCGTAAATGCGAATGACGGCGTCGCGATTGATGAACTTGTCCTTGGCGTAGAGGACGCCGCGGAGGTCGGGCCTGGTCTTGATGCTTTCGAGGAACTCGCGGACGCGCGGATCGTTGTTGCTGTTGCTGCCGGCGAGGATCCACTGGGCGGACTGATGCCGTTGCAGGAAACCGAGCACCTCGTCCATCACCAGGTAGAATCCTTTTTGCAGCGGGTCGAAGCGGCCGACCCAGGCGTACAGGACGGCGTGCGGATTGTCCTCCAGGCCGAGTTCCCGCTGCAGGGCGCGTTTGTTGGCGCGTTTAAACTCGAGCAGGGCGGCCGCCTTGCGGGACACCGAAGATGAGCCGGACGGCAGGTGCAGAGGCTGGTAGGCGTCGTTTTGGAGGGCGGGTGATCCGGCCGGGTCGTAATCGGCCGAGATCGCGTGGTGCATGTCGTACAGCTTGCCCTGGTTGATTTTCTCGGAGAGGTTTTTGAGCAGCAGGTCGAAGGTGTCCCGCTGGAAGAGCGAGTGGACGTAATTCTGATTGGCGATGACGACGTGGGCATCGTACACGGAGGCCTCGAGCGGGGAGTAGTTGCCGTAGTTGTTGGCGGGCGGCGTGGCGGCGAGACCGAGCGCGGCGCGGGCGTGATCCGGGTGGCGCTGCTCGTCGTAGGTGTTGTGCAGCATGAAGATTTTGCCGACGGCGAAGCTGGGCGGGAGCAGCCCGAGGCAGGGGCCGGTCAGCCAGTCATGCGCCATGACGAAATCGCAATCGCCATTGAATGTGGCGAGCGGGCCGCGGGCCGGCACGGATGCGGAGCCATTGAGGCGCGGAGCGAAGGCGGCGGCGGCGCGATTGAAGAGCATGGCGGCGCGGAAGAGCGGGTCGTCTCCGAGGCGTTCCTCGTGGTTGCCGCGAAAATAGAGATGTGAAAAGGCTCCGAAGAGCCGGTCCTGCGCGATCGCGTAGACCCAGGTGCGCGTGGCCTCCTCGAACCGCTGCAACAGGCGGAACTCGATCCAGCGCGGCAGCCCGGGCCAGTCGAGCGGCAGTTCGGCGCGCTCGCCGGTTTCCTCCCAGCCGCCCTCGGCCAGGATCGGCCGCAAGCCGGGCACCAAAACGCGCACGTCGGCGCCGAGCACGGCATTCAACTGGGCCGGGATGGTCTTTGAAACTTCGCCCAGCCCACCCGCCTTGGCCGGATCGCGCTCGATCGTGATCCAGAGCCCGCGCCACGCCTCGCTGGTGTGCCGTCCTGTGAGGACTGACCTTGCTGAACCGATGGTCGTCAGGGAAGCCTCGGCAAGCTTCTTGCGCCGTCTGGTTGAAGACGGAGCGGCGGCCGAGATTTTTGATTCAGCAAGGGCAGACATCCCAGGGACATCGTAGCACAAAGTGGCGTCCGTGTCGTCCGACGACGAAATAAACCCCCGAAAATTTCACCTTCGAACGACACGGACTGACACGGATACAGCGACTCGCATGCCAATCGGCGCCGCATTCCGAGGATTTTTCGACACGCCGTGGGCAGGGGCAACACGGAGGCAGAGGGGAAGGGGGGCGGTCGGGCGGGAGTCGCGGCCGGGGCGAAGAGAGGAGGCGAAGGCGGGGACTCCATAGATCGTCTGTCTCCCTATGGATCCTTGCTCCGCAGTCGATCCGCTCTAAACACGCTGGATGCGCATACTTTCCGGGATCCAGCCGACGGGGCGTCCGCACTTGGGGAATTATTTTGGCATGATGGAGCCGGCGATCCGGCTGCAGCATGAGGGGGAGGCGTTTTATTTCATCGCGGACTACCACGCGCTGACGAGCATTCATGATCCGGCCGTCCTGCGGGCGCACTGCCGGGACGTGGCGCTTGATTTTTTCGCGTGCGGGCTGGATCCGGCGAAGGCGACGTTTTTCCGGCAGAGCGACGTGCCCGAGGTGACGGAGCTGACGTGGATCCTGAGCTGTGTGACGCCGGTGCCGATGCTGGAGAACGCGCATTCGTTCAAGGACAAGACATCGCGGGGCATGGTGCCGACGACCGGGCTGTTTGCGTACCCGGTGCTGATGGCGGCGGACATTCTGATATACGACAGCGACGTGGTGCCCGTGGGGAAAGACCAGAAGCAGCATCTGGAGATGACGCGCGACATCGCCGCCAAGTTCAACGCGCGCTATGGCGAAGGGCTGCTGAAGATTCCCGAGGCGAGGATCCGCGAGACCGCCGCGGTGGTGCCCGGGCTCGACGGCCAGAAGATGAGCAAGAGTTACGACAATACGATCCCGCTTTTCGACGAGGAGAAGGCATTCCGGAAAAAAGTGATGGGACTGAAGACCGATTCCACGCCGGTGGAAGCGCCCAAGGATCCCGCCGCTTCGATCATCGTGGAGCTTTACCGGCTCGCCGCCGCGCCCGCGGAGGTTGCGGCGATGGAGGAAAGTTTCCGCGCGGGCGGCCTGGGGTACGGGCACTACAAGCAACAGCTTTTCGAGGCCCTCTGGGAGCATTTCCGCCCGGCCCGCGAGCGGCGCGCCGAACTCGCCGCCGAGCCGGATCAGGTTGAGGCCGTGCTTGTGGCGGGCGCCCGGAAAGCGCGGGTGCTTGCCCAATCCGTCATGGGCCGCGTGCGGGAGGCGTGCGGGTTGTGATCCGGTTTGCGCGCGGCCGTGTCAGTTCCCGTTGGCGTTCCCGCCGGAGCGGGTCCGTCATTGCCCTGCGGGTTCGATTTCGAGGAGCCGGCGCAGTGAGGCGGCGAGGTCGTCCATGAGCGGGTCGCTTGCGGCGCGTTTGTGGCGGGCGGGGTGGACCGGGATGGCCGGGCCGACGGTCATGGTGACGTGCATCGGGCGGTGGACTACCGGGTATGGATTGCCGAATGCCTCCTCGTAGCGTTCGACGGTTTCGATGAGCCGTTCCGGTGTCGGGGTGACGCCGAGGTAGTCAGCCGGAAAGTGGAATGTCTGTTCAGCCACGGTCAGGGCCTGGATCTGGCGCCAGCGCTCGGCGCGCTCGGCCTGGGCAAGCTTGTTTTCGATGAGATCCGGGAGGAGTGCCTTGCGCAGGTTTTTGACGCGCATGATCACGGTGTCCGAGGTGGCGCTGGCGGCGCGGGCGCCGAGCCAGGCGTGTTCGAGCGGGCGGAGGATGTCTTCGCGCAGGGCGGCGAGCCTGTCTGGCAGCGGCCCAGTGCGCGCCTCGCCGTGGAACTCCATTTCCTTCATGACGAGCAGTGCCTGGCCGAGGGTGACGATGCGTTCGCGCAGAGGCGCGCCCGTGCGCGGGCGCCAGGAGAGATTGCTTTCGAGGCGCGTGAGGACGGGATCGAGCGTCCGTTCGACATCGCCGAGAAACCGGTAGCGCAGGGCGATCGGATGAATCACGACGCGGCCGGGCGGGTCGAGCGCGGCGCGGTTTTTTGCGGCCGATCGCGCGATGAACGCCACGCCGTCCTGAAGCGGGAGGAGCCGGTCGTTGGTGCGCGATGTGACGCCTTCGGGAAAGATGACGAGCGGCCGCTCGGCGGTGCCGAGGATCTCGACGGCCAGTTTCAGTGCCTCGCGGTCCAGCCCCTCGCGGTTGACCGAGAAGGCGCCGATACGCGGCAGCATGAACCTCTGAAACCGGCCTTCCCGGAACACGTGGGCGCTCGCCATGATATACAGCGGCCGGCGGAGCGCCTGCACCAGCACGCCGAGTGCCGGCGGATCGCTCAGCCGGCAATGATTGGGAGCGAGGAGGATGCCGTGGTTTGCGCTCAGCGAGTCCCGCAGATGATCGAGCCCGTGCAGCTCGAAGCTCTGCAGGCCCCAGGCCCGCCGCAGGTACGCCCGCAGCCAGGTCGCGACGAACCACGTCCATGCCGTGGTTCGTTTCGGCGGGATGAACACGTACCGCTGGTCGCTGACGAGGGGATCCATGCGCCGAGCGTATCGCGCTGCGTCGCGCGGACAACTCCGCACACCATCCGCGTCCCCGTCGCCGTCCGGATTAAAAACCGGTGCGACGCGGGTTGTGGCAGGACCGATGGAACGGTGGGTTTGGTGTGGGGAGCGGGACGCTCGGTGCGGCCGGCAAGATGCCGGCCGCGGCGGGCGGGACGCACCGCCCTACCCGGGAACTGGAATGGTTTGTTGCCGAGCAGGGGTGTGGGAAATGGGGAAAGGGACAGGAACCTTTTTTTTCATAGGACCTCCATCCTCACACACCACCCTTTTCTCCTGCAACATCTCTCCATAACTCAAGCACCCTCACCGTCTGCGACAGTGCTTGAGCGGAAGATTCATGGCCCTCTCCGCGACCCGGCGGTATTTGCCCAGGTGACCCTCGACCCGGAGATTCATGCGGTCGTGTGGCCGTGCGGCGCAGACTTCGACCCGGCTACGTTCCACGATTGACCCGAGCACGAGGCCGCTTTTCGCGCTGCCGCGGAGCGTTGGAGCCACTCCAAATGCAAACGCGTAAACAAAAGTGGTGAGCCTCACGCGGAGCGCAGCGGAGCCGTGATGCCAAACTGGTTGAACGATTGGCGGGTGCGTTCGACGCGCAGGAATGTCATGGTTCCCGGGCAGGGCGGCGCGTCCCGCCCACCGTATCCGACGAGGACGCCCGGCCTGCCCCCAGAGCCTTCAACAGGTTCTCAGACGAGCGCGTGTTCGAGCACTTCGTCGATCGTGCGCACGGGCACGATGGTCAGTTTCCTGCGGGCCTCGGTCGGCACGTCGGCCAGATCTTTTTCGTTTTCGCGCGGGATGAGCACTGTGGTCAGGCCGGCGCGGACGGCGGCGAGGAGTTTTTCCTTGAGTCCGCCGATCGGAAGCACGGTGCCGCGCAGGCTGATTT
>CAZYHO010000250.1:0-7150 GCA_964647495.1 uncultured Akkermansia sp.
CGGTGACTTCCCCGTGAAAAATCCCGGCGTCATCGTCGAATCGGACGGATGCTCCGTATCCTTTGTATGTCATCATGGTTGGATTCCTGCTTCGGTTAAAAATCGCCGCATCGATTTGACCGCTCCTTTGTCGGTTTCCGGCTGCGGATGTGGGCGATGAAAGACGGCTCTTACGCCATTCAATGCGATCCGGATCCTCGATCCACGACCTTCCGACACCTCCGCTCCCAGCGCTATGAGAAGCGATTCGATGTCGGACCAGCCGATGGACGCTGAAACGGGATTCTTGAAAATCAGCGCAAGCGTGGCTTTCTGACGATTATTCAATCGGTCTCACGATACTAAAGATTGGTATCTTGGCAAGGGGATTCCGCATTCCAGCGGAATACCGACCGAGTGCCGTAGGCGCCGCTCGCATAGTTCGTTTTCGGAACAATGGCTGCGCGGGATCGCGGCGGGCCGCTGAGAGGATTGGCGCCCAAGCGCTCCACACGCGGGGCTTTGCCACACGCGGGACTTTACAGCGGCGGCTCGTGCAGGCATGTCATGGGGAATGAACTCCCAACCATCCAAGGCGCGCACGGCAACGGCGGCGATTCTCTACGCCGTCGGCGGGCTGATCGCGCTGGCGGGCAAAGTCCTCCGTGACGACCTGGATGCATCCGGAGGGGTGCTGTCCTGGGTGCTCGGCGTGCTGCCGAATTTTCTGGTCGCGTCCGTATTTCCGTCCGTCGTGTTTCTATCGCGCAAGTCCATGTCCTGGCGCGATTTCGTGTGCGCGACCGGAATGATCGCGCTCGGCATGTGTGTGTACGAAGTGGCGCAATTGTGGATGCCGCGGCGCACGTTCGATTGGGCGGACCTGGTCGCGACCGCGGTGGGCGCCGTCGTCGCATTGGGAATCGGGCGGTGTCTGTTCTTTGCGCGACGGCATCTTCACAGCCCGGAACCTCACAGCCCGGATGGGTGATCGATGAAAACGGCCGGTGGCAGCGCGAAAGTCCGCTCGAGCCACGCGCCGAGAGCCCGGACGCCGAAGGTCTCGGTCGCGTAGTGGCCGGCGTAAAGCACGTTCACGCCGAGTTCCTCGGCGAGCGTGTAGCTCCAGTGCGGTCCTTCGCCCGTGATGAATGTGTCGATGCCTTCGGCTGCGGCCGCGGCCACTTCCGCGCCCGCGCCGCCGGTGATCAATCCAAGCTGGCGGACGCGAACCGGTCCGCCCGGGCACAGCGCCACCCGTCCGCCGCCGACCGCCTGCCGCACGCGTTTCACCAGGTCGTCGCGATCGATGTCGGCCGCCACGCGCAGGCCGAGATCGATTCCTTTCCACGGAAAGAAGGGCCGGGTTTTGCGCAGGCCGAGAGCCGCGGCGAGCTGCGCGTTGTTGCCGAGCGTGGGATGGACGTCGAGCGGGATGTGGCTGCTGTAAATCGCCAGGTCATTCCCGATGGCTGTGGCGAGCTTGCGAAACGACGCTCCCGCCAGCCGTTGCGCGCCCGCCCAGAACAGCCCGTGATGCACGAGCAGCAGATTCGCGCCGGCCTCGACCGCGCGCGAGATCACCGCTTCGCAGGCATCCACCGCCGCCGCCACGTGCGTCACGCGGCCGGACCGGTTGGCGAGCTGCAGGCCGTTCAGCGCGCCGGGATAGTCCGGCACGTCGGCCACCCGCAGTTCGTTTTCCATCGCCGCGACCACGGCGTCGAGCGCCGCCGGTTTTGCGGCCTTCGTCGATTTCGATGCCATGCGACCAGAGAACGCGCATCGACCGGCGGCGGCAACCGCGATCTCTTCTGTGGTTTCGCGCACACTGTGCGGGCGGTGTGAGAAGAGAAGCCGAGTGTCTCCATGGCGATTTCGTCACACGGAAAAACATGACGCCGCGCCGCGTGTATCACGGTTCTGTCACAGAGCGCCAACGGTTTGTGACACAACCGTCACAATGGTCCTCTTGAGAGGGTCACGCCTTCCGGCGCTAGTTATTCACGCACGCTTTTCCCGTGGATTCCGCACGCCAGCCGACCATCGCGCCTCCCGATCACCGCTCCCACGCCGGACCGGTGCGGGGGTGTTGCGGACTGGCGATGGCCGCCGGCTGCTGGCTGAATGGCGCGCTTGCCGCCCCTTCCCCCGACCCGCCGCTGCCGCCGCCGCTCACCGCCGCTCAGCAGGATGCCTTGGCCGCTCCCTCGCCGGAAGCGATTCCGCGTCTTTATATACGCGAGTACCGCGTGACCGGCGTGACGCGCCTGCCGCGCGTCGAGGTGGAGAAAGCCGTTTATCCGTTTCTCGGGCCTGGTCGTAGCATGGAGGACGTGGATGCCGCGCGCGCCGCTCTCGAATCGGCGTATCACGACCATGGCTACAGAACGGTGGCCGTGCGTGTGCCGTATCAAAGCGGCCGGCGCGGGATCATCGTGCTCGAGGCCGTCGAGCAAAAAGTCGGCCGCCTGCGCGTGCGTGGATCCCGCTGGTTTTCCCCGGAAACGATCAAGCGGAATGCCCCCTCCATGGCCGAAGGCACCGTGCCCAACCAACAGGATATCGAACGCGACCTCATCGCCCTGAACAAGTGGCCGGACCGTCGCGTCAAGCCCGAAGTCACGCCCGGCGCCCTGCCGGACACCGTCGATATCGATCTCCACGTCAAGGACACCTTCCCGCTTCACGGCAGCGTGGAACTCAACAACCGGTACAGCCCGGATACCACCGACCTCCGCCTCAGCGCCTTCCTCAGCTACAGCAATCTCTGGCAGGCCGGCCACACCGCGGGTTTCAGCTTTCAAATCGCCCCGGAACGCATCGAGGACGCCGAGGTGTATTCAGCGTACTACCTCGCGCCGGTGCCGGCCGTCGACCGGCTGAGCGTGATGGTGCTCGGCACGAAACAGAACAGCGACGTCAGCACGCTCGGCGGTTCCGCCGTCGCCGGCCGCGGCACGACGATCGGCGCCCGCGCCATCGTTTCGCTGCCCGGTGGCGCTTCGTTCTTCCACAACCTGAGCACCGGCCTCGACTACAAGGACTACGACGAGGACGTCGCGCTCGGGGACGATCAATACCAGACACCCATCGATTATTATCCGCTGGTCGTCAGCTACGGCGCCACCTGGCTGCAACCGCGCGGCCTCACCGAACTCAACCTGGCCGCCACCATGGGCTTGCGCGGCCGCGGGGGCGACTGGCTGGAGTACGACAACAAGCGCTTCGACGCGCGTGGAAGCTGGATGCACCTGCGCGGCGACCTCAGCCACACGCACGACCTGCCGGGCGGCTTTCAGGCGTACGCGAAAGTGCAAGGACAGGCTGCCACCCAGCCGCTCATCAACAGCGAGCAGTACGCCGGCGGCGGCCTGGGCAACGCCCGCGGCTACCTCGAATCCGAGGCATTGGGCGACAACGCCCTCTTCGGCACTTTCGAGCTGCGCTCACCCACGTTGATCGGCCGCCGCAAGGCGAAGGAGCCCCAGCCCGATGCCGCGAAAGGTGATGGCGCCACCGCCGCCGCCGCCGACTCCGACGATCCCGAGGCCGCCGGCTCGCCGCACGAATGGCGCCTGCACGCCTTCGTCGATGGCGGCGCGCTGACGCTCAACGATCCGCTGCCGGAACAGGAGGACCGCTTCGAGTTCGCCAGCGTCGGCGTCGGCACCCGCTTCCAGCTCTGGAACGGCTTCAATGGCTCGCTGGATGCCGCCTTTCCCCTCATCGACCAGGGCCGCACCCGCGAAGGCGACTGGCGGCTCACATTCCGGCTGTGGGCCGAGTTCTGACCCGCGGAAACGACATCCTTTCCACACTTTCGTGATCCCGCTCATGCGCCTGCCCGAAATCAAACACCCCACCCGCCCGATGCCGCCATCCGCTGCGTGGCTTCTCCCGCTGTTGTCTGCCGCTGCCATGATCGCCGCCGCGGTGAGCGCTTCCGCCGCCGATACCGGTGATCCGGCGCCCTGGTGGGACGAGGAGTGGACCATCCGCAAGCCGGTCACTGTCACAGGCGGATCCGGAGGGGCCGCGCTCGCCGAGCCTGTGGTCGATCCCGCCGTGCTCGTCCGCCTCGTCGATGGCGAATACCCGTTTGCGCTGGCGAAGGACGACGGCAGCGACCTGCGGTTTGTCGCCGCCGATGGCAAGACGCTGCTGCCATTTCACATCGAAAAGTACGACAGCCTGATGGGCGAAGCTTTCGCCTGGGTCAGGTTGCCCGAGGTCAAGGCAGGCGGGCCGACCACATTCTGGATCTACACCGGCAATACCGAGGGCTCCAAGGCGACCTCCGTCGCCAACCCTCAGGCGACCTACGATGCGGTGACCAGCCTGGTCTATCACTTCAGCGACCGCGGCGCCGCGCCCACCGACTCCTCGGGCAACGGCAATGCGGCCGCCGGTCCCGGCCTGATCAGCGAAGGCGCCATGATCGGCGGCGGCCTGCGCCTCGACGGCCGCGGCGGCGTGACCGTGCCCGCTTCCCCGTCGCTGGATTGGGGCGCCGACGGCTTCACGCTGTGCCTCTGGATCAAACCGGCCACACTCGCCCCCGACGCCGTCTTCTTCAGCCAGGGCGACGACGCCAGCTCCCTCGTCCTCGGGCTCAATGACGGCGTGCCATTCGCCGATGTCACCGGCCCCGCCGGCACGCAGCGCACGGCGCCCGGCGAGGCGCTGGCCGCCGGCGCCTGGCACCATCTCGCCCTTACCGTCACCGCCGGCCAGACCACCCTCTTCATCGATGGCCAGCCATACGGCTCGCCGCTGGCCGCCGGGTTGCCGGGCCTGAGCGGTCCCATCCAGATCGGCGTCGCCCCGCCCGCCGATCCCGCCGCCACGCCCGGCCTTGTCGGTGAACTCGATGAATTGCATCTCTCGCGCCTCGCCCGCAGCGCGTCGTGGATCAAACTGGCCGCTCTCACCCAGGGATCCAACCCATCCCGGGTGCTCGCGCTGGGCGTGGACGAAGCCGCCGGCCATAGCAGCTTCGTCCACGAAGCGCTTCATCACCTTTCGCTCTTCGGCGAAATCTCGAAGTCACTGACATTCGATGGCTGGATCGTCATCTTTCTTTGCTTCGTGCTCGCCCTCATCGGCTTCGTCGTCGGCATCACCAAACTCCTTTATCTCAAGAAAATCAGGAAGGCGACCGAGGCATTCCTTGAAAGGTGGGGGGATCTTTCAGCGGATCTCTCGGTGCTCGACCACGGTGACGAACAAAGCATCAAAAGCATGGCCGGCCGAGCCAGCCCCAAGGTCCAGCAGCTCATGAAACCCTCGCCGCTGTATCACCTGTATCAGCTTGGCTCGGAGGAGATCCACCAGCGGGTGACTTCCGCGAAAAGCGGCTTCAACGGGCTTTCAGGGCGCGCCATCACCGCCATCAAGGCCACGCTGGACGGCGGCCTGACGCGCGAAATCCAGCGCCTCAACAGCCTCCTCGTCTTTTTGACCATCGGCATCGCCGGCGGCCCGTATCTCGGCCTGCTTGGCACGGTCATCGGCGTCATGATCACTTTCGCCGTCATCTCGCAGACGGGGGAGGTCGAAATCAATTCGATCGCCCCAGGCATCGCCGGCGCGCTCCTCGCGACCGTGGCCGGCCTGGCCGTCGCGATTCCCGCGCTGTTCGGCTACAGCTATCTGTCATCCAAAATCAGGGATGCCATCGCGGACATGCAGGTATTCATCGACGAATTCATCGCGAAGGTGGCCGAATGTTATCCCTCGCCGAACGAATAAGCAGCCACAAACCAATCATCGCTTATGCAAGCCGACAACAAAAACTACGATGACATCAATGTCACGCCGATGGTCGACCTTTATCTGGTTCTCCTCCTGATTTTCATCATCATGACGACCGCCGGCGTGCAGGGCATCAAGGTCAATCTGCCCCGGGCAAGCAGCGCGCCGGCGCAGGATCTCGGCGGCCCGAAGACACAGGCCATCACCGTCAACAGCGAGGGCAAGATTTTCCTCAATACCATACCCGTCACGCTCGAGGAGCTGGAGAGCCGCCTCAACGCGCTGAAGTCGAAATGGCCCGAGTTTCCCGTGGTCGTGAAGGGTGACGGCCAGACCCAGTACCAGGGGATCATGAACGCCCTCGATGTGGTCGGCCGGCTCGGGCTGAGCCAGATCGGCCTCGCCACCCAGACCGCGAAATAGCCACCACAGCCGCCCACTTCCATTCCCTTCCATTCCGCCACGGCCATCCACCACACTACCAACCGCCGCGACCCATGAACCAGCTTGCCGAACCACCAGATCCGCCGCGCGCTCGCGAAGCGCATCGACCGGCCGCACCCCAGCCCGCTCCGTCCGCTCCGTCCGCTCCGTCCGCCGCCCGCATGCCCGCGGCGCCGCGCAAGAGCGCGCGGCAACTGTACGACGAGGAGGAGGCGCAGAATCCATTTCACAAGTACCGCATCCTGCTGCTCGGGGCGGTCGGGCTGCTTGTGGTGGGCGCGGTACTGCTGGCCGGGCGCCAATCCGGCAAAAAGGAACCCCGCAAGCCGGCGGCGACGAATGTCGTGCAGGTGACGCTGCCGCCGCTGCCGCCTCCGCCTCCGCCACCCCCGCCGCCCCCGCCGAAAGTGCAGGAACCTGAAATGATCAAGGAAACGGCGGCCATCGAGGAACCGCCCGTCGAGGAAGCGTCGGCTGCCGATCCGGCGGCCGACATCGGGACGGACCTGACCGGACCGGGAGGCCCGGACGGTTTCAATATCGGGCGCTCGACCGGCGGCACGGGCCGTGGCGGAATGGGGATCGGCTCCGCGGCGCGAAGCCGCTGGGGGTGGTACGCCGGCCAGGTGCAAAAGACGATCGCCGAGGCGATCCGCCAAAACCCGAAACTCCGCAAGACCGCCCTCAGCGCCCAGGTCCGCATCTGGGCGGACTCCAATGGCCGCATCACCCGGGTGACGCTTTCAAAGTCGACCGGTGATCCCGCGCTGGACCAGGCGATCACCGGCGAGGCGTTGCGTGGGTTGCAGCTCACCGAGGCCCCGCCGCAAGGGATGCCCATGCCCATCAACCTCAGGCTGACCGCCCGCCGGCCGAACTGACCCGCCTCCGACGCGCCAGCCGACTCATCTTTTCTATGCCGTTGTCCCCCGCTGCCGCATTTCGCGCGGCGCTCATGGCCGCCCTGGCT
>CAZYHO010000251.1:0-7147 GCA_964647495.1 uncultured Akkermansia sp.
GCGCGTGGATATTGTCCCGAACCTGCTTGCCTTTGTATCCGAAGATCCGGTACTTCGTTCCGCTGACCGTGCACTTCATCAGGTAGCTCAGGAATCCGTGGAGCTCGGCCCCCGCGTGCGCCGGCCCGGTCAGGCAGCCGCCGCGCATCGACATCGTCGGCATCCCGAAGTACCGGCCGTATTCCTGGACCAGCACGTCCGCCGCCACCTTGCTCGCGCCAAACAGACTGTGCTTCGAATGGTCGATCGACATCTGCTCGTCGATCCCCACGAAATACGGGTGATCCTCGGCCACTTCCCAGCGCTTCGGCAGCTCGACGAGCGGGAGCCGGTTCGGTGTGTCGCCATACACCTTGTTGGTGCTGGTGAAGATGAAGGGCGCCTCCGGGCAGGTCCGCCGTGCCGCCTCCAGGACGTGCAGCGTGCCGGTCGCGTTGACGCCGAAATCGGTCAGCGGCTCGCGAGCCGCCCAGTCGTGCGACGGCTGAGCGGCGGTGTGGATGACCGCCTTGATCGCCGATCCATATTCCTCGAAAACCGCCTGCACGGCCGCGGCGTCCCGGATGTCCACCGCGTGATGCCGGTACTGCGGCAGGGATTGCTCCAGCCGGCCGCGCTCGCCCGTCGTGGACGCTCCCGGCCCGAAGAAATACGCCCGCATGTCGTTGTCGAGACCGACGACCTCATAGCCTTCCGCGTGGAACCGG
This sequence comes from uncultured Akkermansia sp., assembly GCA_964647495.1. Lineage (GTDB taxonomy): Bacteria > Verrucomicrobiota > Verrucomicrobiia > Verrucomicrobiales > V1-33 > CAJBME01. Next base: position 708 of record CAZYHO010000251.1, read on the forward strand.
CGGCAGGACTCCGAACCAATCAATCCGGCCGAGCCGGTCACAAGCGCGATTTTTCTCATGGGGCGAAAGGAAACAACTGAACGAGCGGGAAGAGGATTCCAGAACACGGCGACAGTGTTCACAGGCCCGGCAAAAACAATCGGAACTCCTGATTTCCATCAGAAACCCAGCAATTCCTCGAGCGATCCCTGTTCCTTGCCCAGCTCCAGGATGATCCGGCGCAGCACCAGCAAGCTGGCGACCGCGTCGAAAAGCGCATGATGCCAGCGGGCATGAGGGACGAGCGCGCGCACATCCGGCGTGAGCCCGAGCGAGTCGCACAGCGCCCCGAGCGAATGGTCGGCCAGCGCGGGCAGGCATCGGCGGGAAAGCACGACTGTGTCGAGCCACGGCCCGAACCCGTGCAGCGGGAAGGCGCGCAGAAAGCGCCTCTCGGTGCCGGCGCCATGAGCCACGGCGACACGGCCTGAGAGCGCGTTCCGGATATCCGGCCAGAGCGCTCCCAGCGTCGGCGCGCCGCGCAAGTCGTCGCGGGTGATTCCATGGACTTTGTGCGCCGCCCATGTGATCGGGGCGTCGGTGTGGAGGTACGTCTCGAAAAAGCTCTCCGTCCGGACCTCGGTGCCTCGCATGCCGGCCCACGCCACCTGGACCGGTTCATCCGTTGCTCCACGGGCCACGCCCGCCGATTCAAAATCGATGGCAACAAACTCGGTTTCGCAGAGGCGGGGCATGAGGGCGTCAGGGGGAGTCACGGAAGCCCGCTCAATGGCGGACGAGGCGGAACCGAGCCTGGTATGCCAGCGGCGTCAGCCAATTGAACAAGTTCGGCGAGATGTCCGATTTCATATAAAAAATGTCTTTGTGGCGCGGCGTCATTGACTGATAAAAACGATCCATTGCAAAACCAAAAGCGCGTCTTTCCCTCATCCTGAAACCCCTGACTCCCCCCGATGACCCCCATTCCCTGCAAGGTGAAACGCATTGATCGTGTGCTGGTTCTCGGCGGCGGCAACGCAGGCCTGATAGTGGCTGCCACGCTCAGGTGCAAGCTGCCCGGCCTTCATGTCGAGGTTCTGCGCGTTCCGGAACGCGACATCATCGGCGCCGGAGAGGGCGCCACCACCGCCTTCCCGCGCCATTTCTTCGAGTACCTGCGGCTGCCCGCGGCGGACTTTTACGATCTCGCCGAGCCGACATGGAAGCTCGGCATCCACTTCAAGTGGGGCACGCGGGACTTTTTCCAGACCTTCGCCAAAGAGTACGAGCAGCGGTGGCCGGAACTGCAGCGCAATCCGGGGTTCTACGTCGACGCGGATACGCGGTGGATCGGCATCGTCTCGGCCTGCCTGGCCCACGGCAAGGCATTCCCCCGCAAACCGGATGGCACACCCCACATCCACAACAACCACGCCTTCCACATCGAACACGGCAAGCTGGCGATCTGGCTGGAAAAAGTCTGCCGCGACCACGATGTCACCCTCACCGACGGCGCGATGGAGCGGGCCGACGTGGCGGATGGCGAAGTCGCGGGCCTCGTCCTCGCGGACGGCCGGCGCCTCACCGCGGATCTGTACATCGACGCCTCTGGCTTCGGCAGCGAGCTGCTCGGCCGCGCGCTCGGCGTGCCATTCGTCGACTACGGCGATTCGCTCTTCTGCGATCGCGCGCTTTTCGCGGGCTGGCCGAGGGCGGACGATGAACCGATCCTGCCCTGCACCATCGCCGAAACCATGGACGCCGGCTGGTGCTGGCAATTCGAACACGAACACTGGATCAACCGCGGCTACGTCTACGCCTCACGCTTCATCAGCGACGAGGACGCCCTGGCGGAATTCCGCCGCAAGAATCCCAAGCTCGTCAACGAGCCGCGCCTGGTGGAATTCCGCTCCGGCCGCCGCGCCGCGCTCTGGCAGGGCAACGTGGTCGGCATCGGCAATGCCGCGGGCTTCGTCGACCCTCTCCAGGCCACGGCCCTTCAATCGGTTTGCGTCGGAGCCAGCACCCTGGCCGACGCCTTGCTCGACAGCCTGCAGGAACCGCCGCCGACGATCATCCACCTCTACAACAGATACAACACGTCCGCCTGGGATGACATCCGCGACTTCCTGGCCGTCCACTATGCGTTCAACCAGCGCCTCGACACACCGTTCTGGCGCGCCTGCCGCTCGGAAACCGGCCTGGCCGGCGCCGCCCGCATCGTCGATTATTTCAAAGAAAACGGGCCCAGCACGCTGCCCGGCCCGCTCCTTCTCCACCAGGCCAACTTGTTCGGCATCGACGGATATCTGACGATGCTCGTCGGCCAGCAGGTGCCGCACGGCAAGCCTTGCACGCCGGCCGCCGGGGAAATGGCGGTCTGGAAACAACGTATTGAAGGATACGGACAGCACGCGCAACGTGGGCTCACCGTAACCGAGTGCCTGGCCTTGGTGCGCCGTCACGGCATCAAGGGAATGGCCGCCTCATCCGCGGCTCCCGCAGCCCGTCCTTCGACCTCTCCAAACCCCACACCATCGCCCCCGCCATGAAAAGGACAATTCACCCCTGGATCCGGACAGCCCTCGCGGCCGCCGCAAGCGCCACAATCCCCTCCCCCACCCCCGCGCGTGCCGAACTTCTCGTCGATCTCGATTTCACATCGCAACCCGCCGGCCCGCTTCTGTTCATACCCAATGCGGGCCTGGCCGGCGGCGGATTCCAGGCGATCGAGCAAACCGGCAACGACCCGGAAATCAACGCGCCGGGCGTGCTTGGGCCGCTGGCCGCGACATTCGACGGATCGGATTTCCTCGCGCACGTCGAAAGCCAGGACGGCCCGTTCCAGATCGTCGATCCATCGCTCGTCGGCACGGACCCGTCCCGGACCATCGAAGTCTGGGCATTCAATCCCGAAGCCGCAGGCGAAGAAACCATGGTCGCCTGGGGGCGCCGCGGCGGCCCGGAAGGCACCAACCTCACCTTCAACTACAGCGATAACGGCCTGTGGGGAGCGGTCGGCCATTGGGGCGCTCCCGATCTCGGCTGGGATCCTGATACCACCGCCGCCTTCACGCCACAGCTCGGCGTCTGGCACCACCTCGTCTACACGTTCGGCCCCGATCCCGACGACCCCGACAGCACGATCACCAAGGTCTACGCGGACGGCGTGCTCGCCAACGAAGAGTCACTCGCCCCGGGCACCATCAACACGCATGGCGACACCCCCATCGCCATCGCCTCCCAACTCGACAACAACACACCGGCCTTCGCCAGCGCGCAGCGGGGCGCGCTGAGTCTCGCCAAGGTGCGCATTCATAACACCGTCCTCAACGACGCCGAAATCGCCGCCGCTTTCGACGCCGACGCCATCGCCTTCGACCAGCGGCCGATCACCATCCTCGACACCGATGGCGACGGGCTCGACGACCGCTGGGAAATGCGGTTCCTCGGCACCCTGAACGAAGGCGCCGGCGCGGACCGCGACGGCGACGGCGTGACCAATCTCGCCGAATTCAATGCCCGCACCCATCCCGACAACGCCGACACCGACGGCGACGGGCTCTCGGACGGCGCCGAACTCAACCGGACCGCCGGTGGTTCCCCCGCACCCACCAACCCGCTGCTCGCCGACACCGATGGCGATGGTCTCAGCGACGGTGTGGAAACCGGCACAGGCATCTTCAGTTCGGCCACCGACACCGGCACGGACCCTCTCAACGAAGATACCGACGGCGATTCGTTCCCGGACGGCCTCGAAGTCGCCCGCGGTTCCAATCCCAACCTCGCCAGCCAGGTTCCCGATCCGCTCAAACTCGTCGCCCTCGACGCCCTTCAACTTCCCCTGGGACCGCTCGAGACATGGAACAACACCGGCACCCTGGGCGGTGAATTCATAGCCGAAGTCGACGTGCCCCCGGTCACCTCCATCGAAGGCCGCCGCGGCGTCACGCTCGACGGCAGCGATGACAGCTACCTCGGGCCGGAGACCCCGCCCGCCGTGACCGGCAACAACAGCCGCACCGTCGAAGCCTGGGTCTACAACCCGTCCCTGCTCGACGAGGAAACCATCATCGCGTGGGGACGCCGCGGCGGCCCCGATGGCACGAACTGCACGTTCAATTTCGGCGCCCATCCCGTCTTCGGCGCCGTCGGCCACTGGGGCGCCCCGGACATCGGCTGGAACGGCATGGCCCAGCCCGGAGTCTGGACGATGCTCACCTATGCCTACGACGGCGCGTCGCGCACCACGCGCGTCTACGTCGATGGCGCCGAGGCCAACAGCGAAACCTTGGGAGCGCCGCTCGCCACGCACTCCGTCGATACCACCGGCGCCCCGCTCCGGTTCATCGTCGGCGCGCAGACCGAGGCCAATGGCAACCGCACCGCCGGCCTCCGGGGCTCGATGACGATCGCCCGCATCGATATTTTCGATCTCGCCCTGTCACCCGAAGTCATTCAACGGCACTTCGATGAACTGGCGGTCGGCTTCGGCCTCACTCCCTTCACTTTCACCGACGCCGATGGCGACGGGCTCGACGACAATGGCGAGCGGTTCTACTTCGGCAATCTCTCGCAAACCGGCGCAGGTGATCCCGATGGCGACGGCCTGACCAACGCGGCCGAATTCGCCGCCCGCACCAATCCGACACTCGCCGACTCCGACGGCGATGGCGTCTCCGACGGAGCCGAAGTCAACCGCACCGTGGGCGGCGTGCCTGTTCCCACCAATCCGCTCGATCCGGATTCCGACGGCGATGGCCTGCCCGACGGCGTCGAAACCGGCACCGGCGTCTTCGTCAGCGCCAGCGACACCGGCACCAACCCGCTCGTCGCGGATTCCGATGGCGACGGCTACAGCGATAAAATCGAGGTCGACGCGGGCTCCAACCCTAACAGCAGTCAAAGCATCCCGTCCATCACCTTCCCTCCCATCCTCCACCGTTACGCCTTCAATGAAGGCCAGGGGGACTCCGTCCTTGACAGCGTGGGCGGCGCCCATGGCGTGATTCTCGGTGACGGCGCGGACCGGGAGCCGGGTCAGCTCATCCTGCCCGGCGGTGATTCCGGCAGCGCCGCCTATGTCGACCTGCCCAATGGCCTGCTCTCCCGCCTCTCCTCCTCCAACGGAGGATCCGGTGATTTCACCATCGAAGGATGGGTGACCGTCGAGGGCGGTGGATCCTGGCCGCGCATCTTCGACTTCGGCAGCAATGCCCCCGGCGGCGAAGAAGGCGAAATCACAGGCCCCGGCGAAACCAACGGCGGCGGAACCAATGGCCTCGATTACATCCTGCTCACCGCTTACCGCGGCGCCGAGACCAATACCCGCCGCCTCGAGTGGGCCGAGCGCGATCCGTCCGACATCGGCACCACCATCCTTGACTTCAACCACGACACCTTCGGCTCCGAAATCCACTTCGCCGCCACGTTCGAGGAAGCCACCGGCACACTCACGTACTTCGAAAACGGCGTCCAGATCGCCAGCGGTGTCACCAATTTCCGCCTCGACGACCTCAACGACGTCAACAACTGGCTCGGCCGCTCCAACTGGACGGCGGACGGCAACCTCCAGGGACGCTTCAACGAACTCCGGATCTACGGTTCGCCGCTCACCGCGTCCCAGGTTCAGATCAGCATGAATCTCGGACCGGATGTCGTGCCCTCACTCCCCACCACCCCCACGCTCGCCATCACCGCGGTTGTCTTCGACAGCACCGCACGCCAGACCACCCTCACCTGGACCTCCGAAAGCGGCAGCAATTACCGCGTCGAGGAATCCGGCAACCTCATCACCTGGACCACCGCCGAAGTCGTCCCGGGTCAGGCCGGCTCCACCACCTGGACCTCCGCCCCGGTCGCACCCTCCATCACACAGCGCTATTATCGCGTCCGGCTCCTGTGAATTGGAAACCACGCTACAAGGCACCGTCCAGATCCTCAGGCCAGATCGGGTTCAGTTTCCTTTGAAGCTGGTCATTTGCCCCGGATTGCTCCCCACGCACCCTCCGGGGCACGCAGTTACGCCCGGTTACCCGGTCGTAGCACGCTACAACCGCATTCAGACGTTCACTGCCTGGTTTCATGGTTTCATCAACCCGCGGAATACCGCGTTGCCCCGATCATGAGCCAATGGAGAGGAAAGTGAACAAAAGGTGAAAAGGGACACGGACACTTTTTATGCAACGGGCCGGATCGGGGACAGGCGACCCCTTGCGCGATTCCGGGACAAGGGCTGTACGCAACGATTTTCTCCGCACGGCTGCGTGACTTGGCCTGCGGTTTCGGTTTGCCACCGGTCATGAGCGGGGTTCGAAGCCGGTCTGAACCGGCTGCCGAAGATGGAGCGCCCCCCCCCTGCCGGACAGGCCTCCGACGGGAGATGGAAACGCGCCGGCGCCACTCACTACCGAGGGCGGGGCTGGGCGGCGATGAGGTCGTCGACGAGGGAATCGACGTCC
>CAZYHO010000252.1:0-7108 GCA_964647495.1 uncultured Akkermansia sp.
TGCGCTGGTGGACTTCCGCGGCGAGCACATTGGCGCCGGGACGGAGCACGGACGGCGCGAGTACATGCCGGATCCACGCCTGTTCGTTGGAGGCGCTCGCGCTGGCGAGTGTCGTCGGCAGCGGCGCGCCCGCCGGCATGTTGTCGCGGGCGATCTCGACGCCATTGAGGTAAACGACCACGCCGTCGTCGCGCTGGAAACGCAGCACGACCTCCTCGACCTCGGCGAGCGAAGCCACCGTGAATGTCCGGCGAAAATAATAGGCGATGTTACCCGACTGAATCGCCGTCGCCTCGTTGTCCGCGCCGAACCCGAGCCGCGCCGCGCCGGATTTCCAGGAGGTATCCACGTAGTCGGTGGCCATCCAGTTTTCCGCCGGCAAATCTCCGGTCTCCCAATACCGCCAGGTCGATCCGGCGGAAACATGCGAGGCAGAAGCGCGCGGCTCGCCCACGCTCAGGTTCATCGGGCCGGCCGTGCGTGTGCCTCCGCCGGCCAGTTCGGCGCGCGCGGTCAGTGAATACGAACCGACCAGCGGGGTCGTCCATGTCACGGGAAAATGCGGCGCCATTTCCGAAGCGCCGATCATCGCCGGTCCCGCGAAATACTCGACGCGTGCGACACCCAGCGAGGGATCGGCCCACACGGCAAGCGGCAGCGCCACGTCGGCCGCCACCGACTGGGCAACCGCCGGACTGGTGAAACGGAAGTCATCGTCCGAAGCGCCAAGCCCGATCGCCTCCAGGTCGAACCCGAGATCCGAACTCGACGCGCTGGCCTGGTGGACTTCCACGGCGAACACGTTTTCGCCGGCCACCAGCAGCTCCGCGGGCACGGCGAACTGCATGACCTGGCGTTCGGCCGCGCCGGTCACGTCGGAGGCTGCCAGCGTGGTCGGCCCCACGGCGCCGGCCGGCATGTTCGAACGCACGATCTCGACGCCATTGAGCGAAACGATGGCGCCGTCATCGCGGACGAGGCGGATGAACAGCGAGTGGAAGTCCCCCGGATTCTCGACGGTGAATCGCTTTCGAAACCACGTCGTGATATGCCGCGCGCTCGCCTGCTGCCCGAATCCGACAACGGTCGCTTCGCCGTCGCCGCCATAGCCAAGGCGCCCCCTGCCCTGCTGCCAGCCTGAGTCGTCGAAACCGGTGCGCGCCCGCCAGTTGGCGCCCGGGGCCTGGCCCTCGTCCAGGTACCGCCACACATCGCCGAACGGCACGAGCGCGATGCCGGCGGGCGGCGGAGACACGGTTACCAGAATCGGCTCACTCGTCAGCGTGCCGCCGGCGGTATCGGTGGCCACGGCCGTCAGCGTGTGCTCGCCGACGGGCGCGCCGGTCCACTCGAACTCGAATGGCGCCGCCACATCCTCGCCGAGCCACTCACCGCCAACGAAAAATGCCACGCGCGCCAGCCCGAGCGCGCCGCCAGCCACACCTTCGGCGAGCAACCTGACAGGTGCCGGCGCCGCCACTTCCGCCGCCGTGGCGTTCAATGTGATTCCGCGCGGCCGGGCGGCGGTCGTGCGCGCCTCCAGCGCCAGTTGAAAGCTCAGGTCGCTGCTCGTCGCATCGGATTGATGCACCTCGACGGCCAGCACGTTCGGCCCTGCAACCAGCCTGGCGGGATCGACAGGAAATGTGTACTCCGCATTGTCAATCGCATTCGGCCCGGCGCCGGTGGCCAGCGTCGAATAAGTGATGGCGCCGGTGGCGGGAAGATTCGTCCGTATCACTTCCACGCCGTTGAGCCAGACAAGCGCCCCGTCATCCCGGATCAGCCGCGCCACGGCCTCGCTCACCGCCCGCGGATCCTCGACGACAAACGTGTGCCGGAAATACGTCGTCAGCGGCCGGTTCGTCGCGGCGCCGCTCGGGACGACCGAGGCTTCATCACCCTCGCCGAAACCGAGTTGCGCCGGTCCGGATGGCCAGTCACCGTCGTCGAAACCGGCTGTCTGCCAGCCAGCGGGGGCCGCCGAGAGCGCCGCGCGATACCTCCAGACCGCATCCGCGGGCACCAGGGTGACGGGCGGTGGCGCCACATGGAATGCGACGGGAGCCGATATCGTGGATCCGCCCTCATTCCATGTCGCCACGACATGGGCCGTGTGCCGTCCGGGCGCCGGCATCGGCCAGTCGAAAACATACGGCGCGCCGGTGACCTCGCCCAGATACTCGCCGTCGCCGAAAAACTCGACCTTGGCCACGGTCCCGTTTCGCACGCGGGCGTTCGCGTGCAACGGGACCGACGGCAGCGCCGATGACACCGTGTCTTCCGCCGCCGGCGCCGTAACATAGGCCACCGCATCCCCGGCGCCCGCAAGCGGCGCCACGCCGCTGAGCGCCAGATCAAAAGCCAGATCCGAACTCGTCGAACTCGCCTGGTGCACCGAGGCGGTCACGTAATTCGTTCCGGCCACGAGCAGCCCGGCGGGCAGAGCGGTCGCCACCTCCAGATTGCGCACCAGGTAGTCATTCGGCTCGATGGCGTCGATCCCCTGGGTGGAGTAACTCACCTGCCCCGCCGGAAGGTTGTCGCGAAAGACTTCGTGCCCGTTGAGATACACGATGACACCGTCGTCGCGCATGACTTCGAGCCGCAGCGTCGGAAACTGCAACGGATCGTCCAGCGTGAAAGCCCGCCGGAAAAACGATCCGATCCATTTCGTGGACGAGGACGGCCCGAACGGCAGCGTCGTCGCCTGGCCGCCCTCGTTGCCATAACCCAGCACGCCGGCCCCCTCCTCCCACGCCGAGTCATCGAAACTCGCCTGCCTCCACGCCGCCGGCGGATTGTTGCCTTGGGCGTACCATTTCCACACCGAGCGCTTGGCGATGAGCGGCGAGACCGATTCCTGCGGGCCGCTGGATGCCACAAAGTCGACACCCTCCTGGCTGGGACCGACAGTGATCGTCGAACCATGGAACGGCCGGATGAAATTCAACGAATCGGCCACCACCTCGCGGGCGCTCACGGTCCACGACCTGGCGCCGAGACCGGTCAGCACGTAAACGCCGGATGAGTCTGTCGTGGCAAGCACACGATCGGATCCGCTCGCCGCGGTGATCTGTATCCCTTCGACCGGACGCTGCGCGGTGTCGAGCACGCGCCCGCTGATTCGGTAAACGGTGGGCGCTCCGATTTGCACGATCACACCGGCGCGATACGTGCCTCCGCGCATGTCGCTCACCGTGCAAATGACGCGGCGCTCGCCGGCGGCCGAAAAACTCCGCGTCTGCACAGGCTGGTTGTCCGTGCTGAACTCCCCGTTGCCGAAATCCCATGCGTACGCCAGCTCGTCGCCGTCCGGATCGGCTGCGATCGCGGTGAATATGACCGGCGTATCCGTGGGCGCGGCCGATGTGTTCGCGTGGACCACGGCCGCCGGCGGATTGTTGCCGGACGGTGTCCCGATCGTGACATGCACGTCCATCGACTCGGGAAACGTGCCTCCCTTGCGCACCGGGGTGACGTGCAGGCCGGCGCCATTGTTGGCACGCGGGTCGCTGAATGTGCGGCCGATGGCCAGCGTGGCGCCGCTGACTCCCGGCAGGGCGTCGAGCAGATAGTTTTCGCGGCCATCCCTGTTGGCCCATTGGAGAAAGACGCTGTTGGAAAGAAGCGACCCGGTGAGCCCGCCCCGGAACTCGATCCAGTAGTCACGCGTGTCTTTGCGCAGCCGCAGGACCCGCCGCCCCCGGCTTTGCGCAATGTCGCTCGCCGTGAGCCGGTACAGCCCGCTGGTCGTCACCAGGCCGGCATCGGCATTGGGAATCCAGTCGAGATAGTTCTTGTAGCCGGCGTTATAGTGTTTCTCGCCCGGGATCGAGGCGTAGGAATCGCCCATCGGATCGTAGTTATGACCGTATTCCTCCATCGTGCCGGGACCGATGATCGACCGGTCACTGGTGTCCCACCGGTGGGCGTGAGGAAGCCCGAGATTGTGGCCGTACTCGTGCGTCGTGACATGCTTGGAGAAATACCCATTGGCCATGTGGAACCCGCGGCCGCCGACATACGCCAGGCCGGCATAACTGACCGACGGCCGGCTTCTCGTGAAGACACCGTCAAAATCGTAGTTACTCGGATTAAAACCGGCCTCCCTCGCCTTGGTCCGCGCCTCCGGATAAAGTCGTGACAGGCCTTCGTTGTTGTAAGTGGACACATTCGACCCCATCCGCAGTATCGGGGTGACCGCAGATCCTCCTGGACCGATCGGCGCGATGCCATGGGCGCCGTATGACATCAGCAGGCAGTACGTGCGCATGTCGCGAAGCAGCGTCTGTGCTTCCGCCAGCGGAATCGTCGCCTGCTCGCCGGTGTAGTCGGGAAAATCGACGCGCAGGAATAACAGGCGCTTGTAGCCTTCGGTGCGCGCTGATTCGGCGGTCGGCGGAGAGTTTTCCGCCGTGGCGGCGCCAGCGCCCGGTTCCGCGTCCTCCTCGTCGGGCAAAGGCGCTGCCGCAGCCGCCGCGCGCGCCGCGCCCTCAGGTTCCGTGTATCCGGCCGCGGCCACGGCCGCTGCCAGCGCCGCGCGCGCCGCCTCGGCATCGGGATGCACACGGATTTCACCGCCCATTTCCAGCCCGGCGCCTCGCTCGCTGCCGGCGGGCATTTCCTCCGCCTCCAACTGCCGGGCCGGCGCCGCGCTCATCGCCATCAACCGGTCGGTGCGCACGATCGACTGGTCGACAGGATTCGTCCCGGCGTCGGCGGGCAGCACGATGCCGTGCACGGGGACGCCGCGCTTCGTCACCCATCCCAACGCCTCCCCGTGAGTGAAGACACGCGCTCGCTGGCCGCCCCACTCCGCCCAGCGCACCATCGTCGTCGCGTCCTCCCGCTCGCCCGGCACTCCCAGTGCGCAGGCCACAAAATAATCCGAACGATTGTTCACCCAGGTCTCCAGCCACGCCGCCACCGAACCCGGAACCTCCCGCCTCACCGCCGCCGGCGCCGCCAACTGCAACGCCCGCTCAGGATCGCCCTGGACCATGTCCGCCAATGCGCGCCGCCGAACCCGCGCCAATGCCTCGCCTTCCCGCTCCAAGGCGGCCAGGTCCGAGGCGCCATCCGCCACCGCCGCGCGCCACCGGCCGGCCCATTCCTGAAACCGCGCGAAAACCGGCTCCACCGCCGGTGCCTTCCACCACTCGGATTGCCGCCGGGGAAGCATCGGCACAGGCGCCGGCAATCCACGCCTCCCCGGCTCGCCGGTCACCATTTCATCCCCGGTCTCATCCTCGATCGCGTCGTCCGGCCGGGTCGCCGCCTCCGACTCACCTTCCTCCTCCACATGCGAACTCTCTTCGTCCGCCCGAGCCATATCAGCCGCCGTTGCACGCAATACTGAACTTGCTGTCCAATCGAACAGTAAATCATCTGAGCCGCGCCGTCTTTCTCCCTCATGGCGCGTGATGCCATACCAGCCGGCCAGGCCCATACTCATCAAAAGAACAGCACCCGCGACCAGGCGCCGGAAAAAATCGGGGGTCATAATTCAGAGTCGGATCGGCCCAGGCAGGCCCATCCGACAAGTATCCCTCATCGATGCCCCGAATCCAAGTGACGTTTCGCTTGCGAATCTTCTCCGCCTCTTCTAATGTTTTTGTCCCGCTCTCCCCGCCCGTCGCGCACGACGCATTGGCCCGCGGCCACACGCCGCCACTCCACCTTTAACACACCCACTATCGCCATGAAGTCCGAGATTCACCCCAAATACGTCGAAACGACCATTTCCTGCGCCTGTGGCACGGTGTACCACACCCGCTCCACGGTCCCGAATATTTCCGTCGGTATCTGCGCGTCCTGTCACCCGTATTTCACCGGTGAACAAAAGTTCATCGATACCGCCGGCCGCGTCGATAAATTCGCCAAGCGTTTCGGCGGCACCACCACCATCCGCCGCGCCAAACCGAAGCTCGCCGCTTCCGCTTAGCTGGCCGCCGGCCTCCTGGTTCCATCTTCAGCAAGGTGAGCGTCAATGGATTACGCTCCCCTTATCGACCGCAAGCGCCAGCGCTTCGCCGAGTTGGAATCGCAGATTTCCGCTCCGGAATTCTTCAGCGACCCCAAAAGGGCCGCCGCCTGTACGCGCGAACACTCACGCCTGAAAGATCTGCTGGACATCTGGGACGGGATTTCCCGCACTCAAACCGAACTGGCCGAAAGCGCCGATCTGGCCAGGTCCGACGACCCGGACATCGCTGAACTGGCCGCCGCCGAGATCCCCGACCTGGAAAACAGGCTGAAGGACCTCGACGAGCGGCTCACCTACGCCTTGCTGCCGCCGGACGGCACGGAAAACCGGGACGCGCTCGTGGAAATCCGCGCAGGCACCGGTGGCGACGAAGCCTCGCTGTTCGCCGCCGACCTGCTCCGCATGTACACGCGCTACTGTGACGTGCGCGGGTGGCGCATCGAGACACTGGACAGCAGCCCGTCCGAGGTGGGCGGCTTCAAGTCGATCACCCTCAAGGTATCCGGCGACGAAGTTTTCCGTTTTCTGCGATACGAAAGCGGCGTGCACCGCGTCCAGCGCGTCCCGGCCACCGAAACGCAGGGCCGCATTCATACATCGACCGCCACCGTCGCCGTCCTGCCCGAGGCCGAGGAGGTCGATGTCCAGATCCGCCCCGACGAAATCGAATTTCAGGTGAGCCGCGCGGGGGGTCCGGGCGGGCAGGGTGTGAACACGACCGATTCCGCCGTCCAGGTTTTCCACAAGCCGACCGGGCTGGTCATCCGGTGCATCGAGACCCGCTCGCAGATCAAAAACCGCGAGCGCGCCCTGGCCATCCTGCGCGCCAAATTGTTCGAAGCCAAACAACGCGAGGAGCACGAAAAATACGCGACCCACCGCCGCAGCCTGATCGGATCCGGCGGCCGCGAAGAGAAGATACGCACGTACAACTACCCGCAGAACCGCGTCACCGACCACCGCATCGGCTTCACACTTTACAACCTCGATCTCTTTGTCGAAGGCCAGATCGACGACATGATCACCGCCCTGCAACGCCGCGACATGGAAGACCGTGTCGCCGCCCTCCAGGACGCCCCGTGACGGGACGGCGGTTCACGGTTCACGGTTCACGGTTCA
>CAZYHO010000253.1:0-4867 GCA_964647495.1 uncultured Akkermansia sp.
TGACCGCCGCGCCGGCGGTGCTTGCGCCGGGTGCGGGGACCGCCAGACTGGAGGCGCATGGCAGCCGAGCTGACGCCGATGATGAAACAGTACCACGCGATCAGGCAGAATCTGCCGGTCGACGTGCTGTTGCTGTTCCGGTTGGGGGATTTCTACGAACTTTTTTTCGAAGACGCGAAGGTGGCGGCGGAGATCCTGAGGCTGACGTTGACGAAGCGCAACGGCGTGCCGATGGCGGGCGTGCCATTTCACGCGGCGGCCGGGTACGTGCGCCGGCTCGTCCGCGCGGGAAAGCGCGTGGCGATCGCCGAACAGACGAGCGATCCGGTGGCGGGAAAACTGACCAACCGCGAGATCTCGCAGGTCATTTCGGCGGGAACGGTCGATGACATCACGATGCTGGAGTCGGACCGGCCACTGTATCTGGCGGCGGTTTTCGAAGAGGGGAAGCGGTTCGGGCTCGCGTACGCCGACCACACGACGGGTATTTTCCGCCTCACCGAGTTCGCCGACGCGCGTGCGCTGGAGGACGAGCTGACGAGCATCGGCGCGGCGGAAGTCCTTTTCAGCGCCGAACAGACGGACCGGTTCGGCCGGATCCCGGGCGCGCAGATGCACGACGGATACGCCTTCCTGTACGACCAGGCGTTTTTCACGCTGCGCGAGCACTTCAAGGTCCAGTCGCTCGACGGATTCGGATGCGCGGGCATGCGGGCGGCCGTGGGATCCGCGGGCGCCATCCTTCATTACCTGCGCCACTCGCTGCAGCGCGCGGTCGACCACCTGCGCCGGCTCCAGCCGTACCAGACCGGCAGCTTCGTCATCCTGGACAGCGCGGCCCAGCAGCACCTCGATCTCGTGCAGAGCCGCGCCGGGAAAGAAGGCACGCTGCTCGGCGCCCTCGATCGCACCCAGACACCGATGGGGGCGCGCACGCTGCGCGACTGGATCCTGCGGCCACTCCGCGACCTCCCGTCGCTGATCGAGCGCCAGGACGCCGTCGCCGCGCTGGTCGAGCGCCCGTCGCTTCTCGGCCAGGTGCGGGACCGGCTCCGGCACGTCAAGGACATCGAGCGTTCGGCCGGGCGCCTCAGCCAGGGCGGCGGAAACGGCCGCGACCTCCAGGCGCTGGCGGCATCGCTCAAAATGCTCCCGGCGCTGCGCGAATCACTGGTGGATCTGGCGAGCCCGGAAGCCGGCGCCGCGCCGCTCCCGCTGGCCGCATCGATGCTCGGGAAGCTGGCGGATTTCGGCGAACTCGCCGGCGCGATCGACCGCGCCATCGTCGATGAACCTCCCGCCACGATCAAGGACGGCGGCTTTATCCGCGACGGCTACCACGACGCGCTCGACGAATTGCGCGGCGCGGCCGGACAAGGGAAAGACTGGATCGCCGAACTTCAGGCGCGCGAAATCGAGGCCACCGGCATCAAGTCGCTCAAGGTCCGCTACAACAGCGTCTTCGGGTACTTCATCGAGATCTCCAAGGCCAATATCGACAAGGCACCGCCGCACTACCACCGCAAGCAGACGATGGTGAACGCCGAGCGCTTCATCACGCCCGAACTCAAACAGATCGAGGACAAGATCCTCGGCGCCGAGGAAAGGGCGAGGAAGCTCGAAGTGGATCTCTTCCACGAGTTGCGCGCGCGGATCGGCGAGCGCCTCGATGCCCTGCAACTGGCCGCGGAGGCGGTCGCCACGCTCGACCTGCTCGCGGCCATGGCCGAAACCGCCCGCCTCTTCAACTATTGCCGCCCGCTCCTCAACGAAAGCCGCACGCTCTACATCAAGGACGGCCGGCATCCGGTCCTCGATCAAGTGGCCGGCGGCGAGCGCTTTGTGCCCAACGACGTCGCGCTCGAGCCGGAACGCTCGCGCCTCCACATCATCACCGGCCCGAACATGGCCGGCAAAAGCACGTACATCCGCCAGGTCGCCCTGCTCACGCTCATGGCCCAGATCGGGTCGTTCATCCCGGCCGCCAGCGCGGAAATCGGGCTGGTCGATCGCATCTTCACGCGCGTGGGCGCGAGCGACGACCTGGCGCGCGGGCAATCGACATTCATGGTCGAGATGAACGAGACGGCGCTCATCGTGAACAACGCGACCGACCGCAGCCTGGTCATCCTCGACGAAATCGGGCGCGGCACGAGCACGTTCGACGGCCTGAGCCTGGCGTGGAGCATCGCCGAGCACTTGCATGACAAGATCGGAGCCCGCGCGCTCTTCGCCACACATTACCACGAGCTGACCGCGCTCGCCAAATCGCGGCCCGCCGTGCAGAATTACAACGTCGCCGTGCGCGAGTGGAACGACCAGGTCATCTTCCTGCGCAAAATCATCGCCGGCGCCGCGGACAAAAGTTACGGCATCCACGTCGCTCGCCTCGCCGGCCTGCCCGACGAAATCATCGAACGCGCCAAAGTCATCCTCGCCCACCTCGAAGCCAATGCGGCCTCACCCGAAAACGACGGCGACTCCGCCGGCAAAAGCGACGCCGCCCGGCCCGCTCGACGCCGCTCCAAAACACGCGAAACCACATCCGAAACCACGCCGGAAACCACATCCGGGACCGCCGATGACACGCTCCCGACAGCCGCGCCCGCTCAGTTGACGCTCTTCTGAGGGACTTCCCTGGGCGACCCAATTGAATCTCGATCCGCCCCATCCCGGAGGGATGCCAGATCATAGCCGCGGGTCGCCCCTCTCACAGAGCGTCAATGTGAGCGGTCCACGCTGTCCGGTTCGCCGAGTCGGTAGCTCGTGTTCCGTCCGCCGCCGGGGTTCTGGAGCAGGATGCCGCGCTCCAGCAGTTCGCGGATGTCGCGCAACGCGGTGTCCGGCGAGCATTTGGCCAGCTTCGCGTATTTCGAGGTCGAAAGGTGTCCCTTGAAGCCGTCGAGCATCATCTCCACGATGCCCTCGACATTCCGGCTGGCCGTCGGCAAGCCCGCCACGTCAAGTCCCAGCCGCCGCGCGATCGAGGACCGCACCTCATCAGGGTTCAGATTCTCACCTTCGATCGCGAGGACTTGACGACGTCGCTGGTCAGCACCGTGAGGTTCGCTTCCGTCCGGAGATCGAATCCGGGAGTCTCCATTATGCCCGGCAACCGGCCCTGCTGGTACCGCACGGCAGCCAAGGGACCGGCAAGCGATTCGCCTTCCCATGTGAACTCCGGCCAACCGGCCAACCGGCCAACCGGCCATTTGGTGGATGTACATCACGTTTTGCCGCATGAGTTGCGGCGATTGTGCCCCTTAATTCACCGCAAGAGCAATCATTTGCCGCATTCCTTGCGGCGAACGGCACCTTTCGCCGCCCGCTTGCCGCCGGTCCGGTGGGCCTCAATGGGCGCCTTCTCCCAGCGTGCCGGCCCGGAGGGCGGGATCTTTGATCGTCTCCGCCCACCGGCGCGCGGCCTCGGGATCTTCCCGGCTCAGCAACAGGCTGAGGCGGCGCGCGGCCGCGTCGTATTGGGGTGAGTCCGGATGGTCCGCGAGCCATTGGCTGGCGCTCCACGGATCCTGGCGAAACCATTCCTGCATGACCTGGTCGGCCGAGGGAGCGGATTGCATCCGTCCCGCCCATTCCATGGCGGCGGCGGGGTCGTCCCGGGCCATGCGGCGGGCCGTGGAAGGCAGCAGATCGCTGCCCTCCAGCCACGGCTGCCCCCGCTGCTGTTCCAGCCACGCCTGAGCCGCGGCGGGCTCGAACCGTCCCTTGGCCACCGTGACCGCCGAGGCGATCTGCTGGAAGGCCCCGAGGTTGTCCTTGGGCAGTCCGGCGAACCAGGTTTCCAGCAACGGCTGTCCTCCTTGACGGCAAATGGCGTCCACCACTGCCTGACAGGCTCGCCCGTCGCGCGCTCCCGATGTGTCTTGCAGCAGCCAATGGGCCGCCGCATCCACATCACGCCCGATCCATCCTTGAAACATCGCGTGGAACAAATCGCCTCCCTGCCCGCCCTCCTCGCCGCGAGTTTCCAGGTAGGCGAGCGCGTCCTCCGGATGGCTGGCGCCCCAGCCGATCATCGCGTTGTAGCGAGCCCCGGGCGCGGCCAGCGGATGCCATTCCGCCCAATCGAACGAGTCCAGGAAATCGATCGCTCCCGCCCCATCGGCTTTGGCCCAGTTTTGCCAGAGCGTCTCCCATTCCTTGCCGCTGCCCACGCCGCGCAGGTCGTTTTCGCGGATCAACGGCACCATGGCCGCGAACTGCTCCGTGGTGAACTTTTCCAGCGCCAGTTGCAGCCGCGAGAGGCGGCGGCCGGCCAGCGGGTCCGCAAAGATCTCCCGAAGCCGCCGCGCGAACTCGGGCGATTCCGGCGCGGGAAATGAAAGTAGCTCCCCCAATGCCGAAACCGAGGCCCGGGTGACGGTCGCCGGACCCGACTCGACACGATCGGGCCGTCTGGCGCCTTCTTCGCGCACGGTGGCCGCGGATTCGCCGCGCGCGCCGCCGCCACCCGCTTTACCGGCCAGCGTGGCCGCGCCCCAGCCCGCGGCAAATCCCGCAAGAACGGCGCCAGCCAAGCCTAAGAGAGAAACCCGGTTCATCCGGCGACTGTGCGGCCACAAGCCCGCTCCCGTCAATCGTCCTGGTTTGCAGGGCACCCTTTATATAAGCAACGAGAGAATTCTTGCCCGTCCTGTGAAGCGGCCTACCCTTTGCGCCGTGTCCGCGCTCCGTCAGCCGCTCGACCTCATCAGCGCCGAGGACTACCTCCGGCGGGAGCGCGCCGCGCTGTTCAAGAGCGAATTCGTCAATGGCTCGGTATCTAACATGGCCGGAGGGTCGGCAAACCATAACCGGATTGCCGGCAATGTATTCCGCCATCTGGGCAACCGCCTGGCGAAGCGGC
>CAZYHO010000253.1:4967-7088 GCA_964647495.1 uncultured Akkermansia sp.
GAATATGTGCTCGTCTGGCAGGACCGGCTGCGCGTGGAATTGTTCGCCAGGCGCGGCGAGGGCGAATGGAGCGCCACAGTGTTTGACGAGGAGACAGACATCATCAGCCTGCGCAGCCTCGACTGCGAACTGACGCTGGCGGAGATTTACGAAAAGGTCGTCTTCGGCTGATTCAGGGGGACTCATAAAAGGTCCCCCCGCGCTCTCCGGGCGGTGGTGAGTCATGGCGCCATGATCTTTACCGCACGACCATCTGTGTGAATGGCCACACGTAGGCCTGAAGCGTCACCAGCAGAGCGACGAGCACGGCGAGGGTGATGCTGTGCCAGAAAACGCGGCGGAGGATCTGGCCCTCCATGCCGTAGCAATCGGCGGCGGTGCTGGCGACGACGATACTCTGGGCGTCGATCATTTTGCCCATGACGCCGCCGGTGCTGTTGGCGGCGCACATCAGCGTGCTGCTCACGCCGATTTGCTCGGCGGTGATGCGCTGGAGGCTGCCGAAGAGGACGTTGCTGGCAGTATCGCTGCCGGTGAGGGCCACGCCCAGCCAGCCGAGCAGGGTGCCGAAGAACGGATAGAACACGCCGGTGCGGGCGAGAGCGAGGCCCATGGTCGCGTCCGCGCCGCAGTATTTGGTGAGCTGTCCGAGCGCGAGCATGGCGGCAATGGTGATGAGCGACCACCGGGCGCGGCGCAGCGTGTGCAGATACACGGCGGCGATGTCACGCAAGGGAAAGCGCAGCCACAGCGCGGTGATGAGCGCGGCGAGAAGAATACCCGTCCCGGTGGCGGTGTGGATGTTGAGCGAAAGCAACGCCTTCTCCGGAAGCGCCGGCTTTTCCGCTGTCGGCGCGGGCGCGACGGGTTCACTGCGGTACACCGCGCCATGAAGCGCGGGCACGGGCGCCTCCGGCTTCCACAGACTCTCCAGCGGCATTTTCAATCCGCCCAGCGCGGCGACGCATACAGCCAGGAGCACCCACGGCGTCCAGGCGCGGCGCTGTTCGGCGGGCGAAGGCCGCGCGCCGGTTTTCGCACTCGCGGCATGGGCCATGATTTCGCCGTGCGGCTCCCAGTTGTCCCGCGGCTTCCACTTTTTCAGCAGAATGACCAGCGCGCCGATGCTCACGAGGCTGGCCACAATGTCCACCAGCCAGGGGCCGTGGAAATTGCTGACCAGGTATTGCGGCACGCCAAAGGCCACGCCTGCGGTCAGGGCCGCGGGCCACACGCCGCGCATGCCGTTCCATCCGGCGAATGCCCACACCACCCAGAACGGCACCAGCACCGAGAAGAACGGCAATTGCCGGCCCGCCATCGCGGACAACTCCAGCAGGTCCAGCCCTGACACCTGGGCGAGCGCAATCAGCGGCGTGCCCAGTGAACCGAACGCCACCGGCGCGGTGTTGGCTATCAAGGACAGGCAGCATGCCTGGAGCGGGCGAAAGCCCAGCCGGATCATGATCGCCGCGGTCACCGCCACAGGCGTGCCGAATCCCGCCGCGCCTTCAAAAAACGCGCCGAAGCTGAAGGCGATGAGGATCACCTGCACACGCGGATCCGGCGCGAGGCCGGCCAGGCTTTTCTGAAGAATCTCGAACAGTCCGCGGCGCACCGTCAGCTCGTAGAGGAAGAGCAGGTTCACGATGAGCCATCCGATCGGAAACAATCCGTACGCCACGCCGTAGCCTGTGGCTCCCGCCACCATCGCCAGAGGCATCCCGTAAACGAAGAGCGCCACCAGCACCGCCACCGCCAGCCCGGCCACGGCGGCCATGTGAATCTTCAGCTTCCCCAGCGCGATGGCCCCCAGCAGCACCAGCACCGGCAGCGCCGCGATGAGCGTCGAGAGCACGGCATTGCCGAGCGGGTCGTAATTCTGAGTCCATGTCATGCGCGCGCATCACAGCGGAACCGCCCGCGTCTGGCAACGAAAAGCGCAGCCGTTCGCGCGAACCCCGATCATGCGCCGGCAGCCTCATGCGGAATGGTTCTCCGCATCCTCAGGGCCAACGGCCCGGCCCTATATCAGCCTGGGGCATCGCCCCATAGGCGTTAACTTAAATATTTGCCTGAACGCCGAAGGCTCCTGGACTGCGGCGAGCATCGCCGCTCTGC
>CAZYHO010000254.1:0-7082 GCA_964647495.1 uncultured Akkermansia sp.
GGCCGCAGCGCTTCACCCAAGGCCGTCGTCCGTCCCAGCACCACATCGACCCTGCCGCCGGTCGCCGCGCGCGACTCCAGCAACGCATGCAGTTGGTACGCGTCGCGCGCCAGCCGGGCGGCATTCGTCCGGCGCATCCCGAGCCGCGTCCGCAACGACTCGGGCAAATACGCATCGCCCATGATCACCTCGGGCAGCACTCCGTCGTTGAGCCCGGCCACGATGAGGTGCGGCGCCGGATCCCAGGCGACCTCCAGCCACCCGTTGATGTCCACGGCCTCGGCCGGCCGATCGTTCATCTCCAGCCGCACGTCGCGCAGCACGTCGAGCACGACATCGAGCAGTTCGCCCGCCGCGGGCGACACCCCGGCGCGGCCCGCCGCATCCGCCGCCTGCCGCGTCACCTCGGACAACTCCCGCGCCAGCGCCACGAACGATGCGGTTCGCGGCAAAACCGCGGAGAACCGGCGCCTCTCGTACACCTCGGCGAGCAAGGCGCCGACCGCCTCGGGCAACGGGCGGCCCGCAAACTCCTTCGCCGTCGATTCGGCCGCCGCTGTCAGCGTATTCACGATCGCGCCGTCGAACGCCCGCCCGTCGGCCAATGAATGCGGCAAATGCGCCTCGACATACGCGTCGCAGGCCTCCAGCAGCCACGCCTGGCTCAAACTGTGATCCAGCCCGCCGCGCCGCCGCAGGCACGCCGCCGCCGCCGGACTGCGCAGCCATTGGCCGAGCGCGCGAAACGACCGCTCGTTCAGCACGCGCGCCCATCCGCTGAGTACATGCCACAATTCGTGGTCACGCGCCGGCTCGCCGTCCGGCCGGTGACACGGGAAGCGGCCATGCGCCGCCTCACCGGCTTCCTCGCCTTTCGCCGTCGCCAAAGCATCCGCCACCTCGACGTCCGCCACTCCCAGGCCCAGCGTGCCCGCGGGCTGCGCGTGCCCGGCCGCCAGCGCTCTCACCGTTTCCGCCTGCTCGACCGGCCCGGCCGCCAGATGGATCCGCTCCAACGGCAGCGGCAGATCACGCGCGCCGCACCAGACCTCCGGATCCGGCCGCCCCCAGGCATCGAACGAATCACCCCGGTCGCCCGGCGCCGCGATCCACACCGTGACCGCGACGCCTTGCTCGCCCAGACGCGCCGCAGCCCGCACCGCGACCTCCGGCGGATCGGTCACCGCCACCCAGTCGATCCGGGAGATCCCGGCCGGCAGCACCGGAGCATCGGCCGCCGCGAACCGCGCCAACTGCGCATCGTCGCGGCCACCCTCGGCCAGCCTCTCAAGATACGCCTCCTCCAGCCGCGCGAGATCCGCCCATCGCGCCGCCTCGACATGCCCGTCCGCCGCCAGCCGTCGCGCCACCGCGCCCATCGACCAGCCGGCCTCGCCCAGCGTCCGCCGCACCTGCTGCCACGATTTCCCGATTTTCAGCGCCCATGCGAAATCGGGCCGCAGCGGCCGCTGCGGAAACAACGCCGGAAACTCGTCCAGCTTCGCCTCGCCCAGCACCGCGGCCCACGTCATCATCGATTCGACCGCCGTCGCCACCGGCCGGCCGGGCGGACGCACATCGATCAGCATGGCTTCCGTCGTCAGCACGCGCGGCGGAAACACGCCGGCATTGCGCGTGGCCGCCCGTTCAGCCAGCGCCTCGCGCAACCGCCGCCCGCTTTGCCGCGTCGGTACAACCAGCATCCGGTCGCTCAGGTCGAGCACACCGCTACTCCAGCCGGCCGCCAGCGCATCGACCGCCGCCTCCAGAAGCGGCCTGTCCCAGCCGAGGAACTCCCGGCGGGGAATGAATGTCGATTCGGTGGGCGGCGGCGCTGGCATGGGTGGGTGAAATGCGGCGCCGCGCTCAGGCCAGCGATTGCACGACGCGGCGGATCGTTTCGACGCCCTCCTCCGCTTGCAACCGCGGCAAATTCAATGCCGGCAACAGCCGCACGATCCGCGGTCCACTCGGAATCGCCAGCACCCCGGCCTCGTGCAGCCGGTCCACGAATTGCAGCGATGCAGGCCGCTCGTCCGCCCGCGCCGCAAACGCCCGGATTTCCGCCGCCGGCGCGAGTTCGATCCCCAGCATGAATCCCATGCCGCGCCCACCGCGCACCACGCCGGGAAAGGCCCTCGCCCATTCGTCGATCTCGGCGAGCAGCCAGTCGCCCGTCGTGCGCACATGCTCCGCCAGGCGGTCGCGTTCGATGATCTCGAAAATCTTCAGCGCCACCGTGCAGCCGAGTGGCGTGCCGCCGAATGTCGTCCCGTGCGACCCCGGCCCTAACAGATCCGCATGCGCCTGCGCCACCCAGAACGCCCCGATCGGAAAGCCGCCGCCCAGCGACTTCGCCATGCTCACCGCGTCCGGCGCAAATCCCGCCGCCCCTCCACCGCCCTCCTCCAGCACGCGCTGGAAACTCTGGAATCGCCCGCTCCGAAAATGCCCGCATTGCACCGCGTCGATCATCAGCAGCAGCCCGCGCTCGTCGCAAAGCCGGCGCAGGCCGGTCAGGTATGCCGCCGTCGCCGGCGTGATGCCGCCCTCGCCCTGGATGCCTTCGATCAGGATGGCCGCCGTGCGCGGCCCGACGGCCGCCTCCATCGCCTCCAGATCGTTGTACGGGACGTCGCAGCGGAATCCCTCGGGCATCGGCCCGAATCCGGTCTTCACTTTCTCCTGCCCGGTGGCCGCGATGCTGCCCAGCGTGCGGCCGTGGAATGAATTGACCGTCGTCAGGATCTCGTATCGCGGACCCTCGGGTCCCGGCGCCGCATGCCCGAACCGGCGCGCCAGTTTATACAACCCTTCGTTCGCCTCCGCGCCGCTGTTGGCGAAAAAGACCTTCCCCGCCGCGCCCATGTGCCGCACGATCTCCTGCGCCAGCCGGCCCTGCGGCTCATGATAATACAAATTGGAGACGTGCAGCAGTCGCCGCGACTGCCGCGCCAGCACGTCCGCCACCTCCGGATGCGCGTGCCCAAGCGAGCACACCGCGATCCCGCCGCCCAGATCCAGAAATCGCCGGCCGTTCACATCCCAGACTTCGCTGCCCGAGCCTTGCGAAAGCACGACATCGAACCGCGCATACGTCGGCACTACATAACGCGACACCAGCTCACGCACCGCCTCCTGCTGGTTGTGCACGAGTGGCGGCGGCGGCGCGGCGGCGGACGGATCAAGCACTTCCTTCACCCCGTCACCATTCCCTCAAGCCGCCCGCGCGCAACACCGCGTCTCACTTCGACCGCTCCGGATCCGCCACAAATTTCAACCTCACCGCCGTGCCGCAGTACATGCACCGAAACCACCAGAACAACAGCGCATGCAGTGCCAGACTGCCTGCCAAACCGAGGCCAGGCACGCGGTGGGCCTTCGAATTCTTCATGCATCGTTTGCTCCAGAAAATGTGGTTCGTGCAAATCCGGCAGCGCGGACGCACCGCAAACACGATGTAAAACAGGCCGCTGATCAGAAAAGCGACGATCACCCAGAGAAACGAAATCAACGGCCCGGTGTCGCCGCGCTCGAACGCCGGCCACAGCACGATCGGTGTGCCCACGATCACCGCCATCAGCAGCAGCCGCGTGGCAACCACGATCAACGAGCAGAACAGCAGCAGGAATGGCCTGGGATGCGGCACGCCGCGGCGCACGAGCCTCGGAACCGGATCGCCGGGTTTGTAATGGTGACGCTTGAGCGCCCCTTCGACCTCCTCCTCATCCTCGCTCGGCTTTCGCTCCAGCGGCTCCACACCCATCCGGCCTTCCGTGTACGCCTGGAAATCGCGATACTTCGGCATCTCGGCCGCTTTCGATTCCGCCTTGGCCGCCGGCGCCGCACCCGCCGCACTCGCCGCACTCGCCGCACTCGCTGCCCGCGGTGGAGCGCCGGCGGCCGGCTTCGAGTCCTCAGGTGGCGAAGTGGCCGGCGCCGATGGCGCTGACGGTGTGGAGGCCGGTTTTGCTGCCGCCCGTTTCACCGCCAGCGATTTCGTGATGTGAGGCTTTGCCTTCGTCGTTTGCGCGTGCGGTCGCTCCACTCTCGATGGATCCGCCTTCGCCGCCACAGGTTTGGCCGCCGGTCTCACGGCGATGGCTTCCGGCACTTGTCCCAAATCGACGGCGACATCACCCGGCTCGGCCTTTCCGCTGTTTCCCGCGTCGCCCGGCGGCTGGCCGACCAATGCCTGCGCCAATCGGATGAGCTGATCGACTTGCCCGGGAGAAGTCAACGGACCGGCAGGCGTTCCGCGCCCCTCTGCGGGATTGTTGATCCGCTCGGTCAGGCTCGCCGCCTCCTGCTGTGCCAGTGCTTCGACCGACGCCACGCCCGCGGCCTCCAGCCGCTGCTGCAAGCGGGGCGTGATTCCTGCGATGAGGTGGAGCTTCGTCATGAACGGCGGCGGCGGGCGGAGCGTGCGATCAAATCGATGCCCGCACAAGTCGGCAACCCGGTTTTCACCCAAGGTTTTTGATCATGGCGGCGAGCCGCTCGCGCTTCTCCGCCCACTCCGTCCGCGTGGCCCGCGTTTTGGCGAACGCCTCGGGCGCCTTTTCCTCAAAGGCGGCGTTGCCCAGCTTTGCGTCGGCCTTCGCGATCTCCGCCTCCGCCTTCGCCAAATCCTTGCTCAGCCGCGCGCGCTCGGCCTCGACGTCGATCAATCCTTCGAGCGGCAAATACAGCTCGCCGATATCCGTCACCGTCGCCGCCGTCGCCGCCGGCGGCGTGAAGCCGGCGTCGATGCTCACCGCCGCCGCCCCGGCCAGCAGCCGCAGCACCTCGGTCTCCGCGCCGATCCAGTCAGCCGCGGCCGGCGACGGCTTGAGCACCAGCGCCACATTCCGCGCCGACGCCAGCCCGCACTCCGCCTTGAGGTGGCGCGCCCGCGCCGCGACGCCGTAAACCGCGGCCGCCCGCTGGCTCGCGCCCGTCAGCTCGCCGGCCGGGATTCCAGCCAGCACCGGCTCGGCGGGCAAAGTCGATCGCATCAGGAATTCACCCGCCGCGCCGTAGCCCATGAGCGACCACAATTCCTCCGTGATGTGCGGCATGAAGGGATGCAGAAGAGGCAGAAATCGGCGAAGCACCGTGTCCTGCGTGGCCAGCGTGGCCGCCGAGGCATCCCCTTTGATCGTCTCCAGGTACAGGTCGCAATAGTGGCTCCAGAAGAATTCGTAGAGCAGCCCGGCGGCCGCGTTGAATTCGTACCCCGCGTATGCCGTTTCCAGATCGCGGCCCAGCGCGTCCAGCTTGCTCAGGATGTCGACCGCATAGATCGACCGCGGCGCCTCCTGGGCGGCGCCGCTTTCCGTCACGGCGCCCTGCATCTGGCGGTACCGGCAGGCATTCCACACTTTGTTGGCGAAATTGCGGCCTTCCTCGATCTGCCCTTCGTCAAAGCGCACGTCGGCGCCTGTCGGCGCGATGCGCATGATCCCGAACCGCAGGCCATCCGCGCCATATTTCGCGATCAGGTCGAGCGGATCCGGCGAGTTGCCGAGCGATTTGCTCATCTTGCGCCCCTGCCTGTCCCGGATGATGCCGGTGAAGTACACATTCGCGAACGGCATTTCCCCCATGTACTCGTAACCGGCCATGATCATGCGGGCCACCCAGAAGAAAATAATGTCCGGAGCGGTCACCAGATCGGTCGTCGGATAAAACGCGCGCAGCGTCGCATTCTCGCGGTCCCGGGCGGCGTCACCGGTCCACCCCATCGTCGCGAACGGCCAGAGCCATGAGCTGAACCATGTGTCGAGCACGTCGGGATCCTGCTCCCAGCCGTCCCCGTCCGGCGCCTCCTCGCCGCAGTAGACCTCGGTCCCGCGGTACCACACCGGGATGCGATGGCCCCACCAGAGCTGGCGGCTGATGCACCAGTCCTGGAGGCCGTCGAGCCAATGGCTGTACACTTTCGCCCAGCGGTCGGGAAAAAACCTCATCCTCCCGTCGGCCACCACGGCTCGGGATTCGGCCACGCGAGGATACCGGAGAAACCACTGCTCGCTCAGCCGCGGCTCGATCGGCACGTCCGCCCGCTCGCTGAATCCCACGTTGTTCTCGTAGGGCTCGGTCTTTTCCAGCGCCCCGGCCGCCTCCAGTATCTCCGCCGCCTTTTTCCGCGCGGCAAACCGGTCGAGCCCCGCCAGCTCGGCCCCGGCGTCGGCCGTCATCCTTCCGTCGGCCGTCAGCACATCGATCACCGGCAGCCCGTGCCGCAGCCCGATTTCATAGTCGGTCTTGTCGTGAGCCGGTGTCACTTTGAGCACGCCGGTCCCGAATTCGAAATCCACATGCTCGTCGGCCACGATCGGAATCCGGCGCTGTTCCTTCGGCTGGTCGAGCGGCAGCGCGCGATACACATGTCCGCCGACAAGATGACTGTATCGCGGATCCTTCGGATGCACGGCCACGGCCGTGTCCGCGGGTATCGTCTCGGGCCGCGTCGTCGCTATCGTCAGAAACGTGCCGGAGCCGTCGGCCACTTCCACCTTGAAATGGTACATCGAACCCCGCTGCGGCTTCATCACCACCTCCTCGTCCGACAGCGCGGTCAGCGAGGCCGGACACCAGTTCACCATCCGCTTGCCGCGGTAAATCAGGCCCTTCCTGTGCAGGTCCACAAACACACGCGTCACGCAGCGCGAGTAGTCCTCGTCCATCGTGAACCGCGTCCGGTCCCAGTCACACGAGCACCCGAGCGCCCGCAACTGCCTCAAAATCAAATCGCCATATTGCTGCTTCCACTCCCATATCCGGGCGACGAGCGCTTCCCGCCCGAGATCGTCCCGGTGTTTCATCACGCCTTCCTTGCGCAGCGTCCGCTCGACCACACTCTGCGTCGCGATGCCCGCATGGTCCGTGCCCGGCAGCCACAACACCTCGTGCCCGGTCATCCGCGCCCGCCGCGCCAGGATGTCCTGGATCGTCGTGTTCAATACATGCCCCATCGTCAGCATCCCGGTCACGTTCGGCGGCGGGATCACTATCGAATACTTCGGCTTCGACGATCCCTCGTCGGCCCGAAAACAACCCGCCTCGATCCAGCGCTGCGACCACGCACGCTCGACCTC
>CAZYHO010000255.1:0-1158 GCA_964647495.1 uncultured Akkermansia sp.
TTGTTGACACGTCACTCGGGGGAACGGGTTTGACTCGTCACTATGAGGCTGTTGGGAACGGGAAGGCGGGTTGTCTGCCTCGCCGCTCCGCACACCGGAACACGACAAAGCAGACTTAAAGCACTCGCACGTTCATCGACATTTCCGCCGCATCGCCCGCCGGCGCCTCGGCGAGGGTGGCGCCGTCGGGACCGATGACCATGGAGCCCCCGATACACCGCCAGCCGCGCCACTCGCCCTCGGTGACGGGACCGATGTTGCTGCAGCCGGCGATGGTCAGGCCGAACTCACGGCAGACCGGGCCGTAGCTGTCGCGCCAGAGTTGTCCGTACGGATCGGCGCGGAGGTCGCGGCCGGGCGGCACGGCCCAGGCGCACGGCGAGAGGATGAGGCGGGCACCCATTTGGCCGAGCGTGCGGGAAACGACGTGGCCGTCGATGAATCCGTCGGCGCAAATCATGAGGCCGATCCTCCCCCATGCGGTTTCGGCCACGCCGAGCCGGTCGCCGCACGCGTACAGGGAGCGGGCGAAGGCGAGTTCGTTGAGTTTGCGGTGGTGCAAGAGGATTTCGCCGTCCGGCGAAACGAACACCGCGGCATTAAAGAGCCGGGCGCCGTCGCGTTCGACGAGGCCCGCGCACACGAAAACGCGATGAGCGTGCGCCGCTTCCCGCAGCGTCTCGAACGCGTCTCCGCCGGGAATCGGACCGGCCGCTTCCAGCGCCGACGGATGCGTCCACCCGCAGTCGAGTGCTTCCGGCAGCAGCACGGCATCGGCGCCCGCCGCGGCGGCATCAGCGATCGCCCTGGCCGCCCGCGCGAGGTTGCCGCGGGAATCAGCCGGCTGGACGTGGATCTGTGCGAGCGTGAGTGTCACGGTGAGGGCACGGGGGAGGGTGGGCGCCGCCGGTCCTCCACTTCGGTCTCGGCCTTGATGACATTGGCCTCCAGCGTCACCGGGCCGGCCTGGGCGCCCAGGCGGATGCCGATTCTCTGGCGCCCGTTTCCCGTGTCTTCGATCACATTGCCTCGAAGGATCGTTTGATTGGTGGCGCCATCGATGAAGACACCCCACCCTTCGTTGTCGCGCACGGTGTTTTCCTCGAACGTGACGCGGTGCGCCGCCATGGGCGCGCTTTCCGGCCGCCACCGCACGCC
>CAZYHO010000255.1:1258-4750 GCA_964647495.1 uncultured Akkermansia sp.
GCTTCGACGCGGCAGGCGTCGAGCGTCACGTCGTTCGACTGCTGAAAGCTGATGCCATCCCCGCTGTAGTCGCGCACTTCGCACCGTGCGATGACACACGCGTCGGCCCGGTACAGGTAAATGCCCGCGGTGCGGCAGCCGTCGACCACCGTCGCGTTTTCGGCGCGGTTTCCATCGACCAGCAGATCCTCCACGCGCGCATGCTCGATTTCATACCCGCTGATGACCGGGAAGACGGTGGCGGCAAATCCGCCGTCCGCCACCATGATGTCCGCATTCATCGGGCGGCTCAGCGTGAAATAGGTATCCCTGGCGTTGAGGATCGTGGCGCAGACGCCATGAAAATTCCGCTGCGTCGTCGATGCCACATAGACGCCGCGCCCGATCTCGAAACCGGCGGCATCTTCAACCGTGATCGCCGCCTCGCCATAGTCGCCATCAAGAACCAGCGGCGACCGGTGCTCGCGGTCTTTTTTGAGCCGTGTCCGGTCACCCTGGCCCCGCACGGTGACGCGGCTGCGCAGGTGGAGCGAGTCCCGCATCAAGTACTCCCCCGGCCCGATTTCCACCACGCCGCCGCCCAGTCCGGCGACGTAATCCACCGCGGCCTGCAGTGCCCGGTGATCGCTCCCGATAATAGTGGCGTCGCTGTGGCCGACCGTGACCGTCACCGCAGGCTGCGCGTGCAGGTCGTTCTCCGGGTGGCGGCGTCCGGCCTGGTCGGCGGCCGCGAGACCGGTGGTCAAAACAAGAGCGATGATCCAGCGGGACATGGCGGCGACGGGCGAATGGTGTGTCACGGAAGGCATGATGGCCGCGCGGCGCACTCCGCCAACCGGCAACTTCGCGCGTCACCAGAGGCTGCGCGCCACCCCCAGACCAAGGCGTCGATCCACGGAATCGCAAGTCCGCCGCGATGCGGGCGCGGCGATCCCCGGCGTCCGGCGGCGCGCCAGCGCTGCCCGCCGGTCCAATTCGCAATCTGGTTCTTGAAAATATGTTGCGATCCATTCTCAAGAGTGCTTCCCCCCACAGGGCGACAGACGATTTACAGGCCAGCAGCCCATAGTCCGTGTGGCACCCTGCGAGCTGGAAAATTTGTTGCGACTCGGTCTCAGGAGCAGCCGCGACCGCCACAGGGTGACATACGAATTGCGGGCAGCCGGCAGCCGGCTCGCAATTCGTATGTCACCCTGCGGATAAAACTGAAGATTTCTTAACTTTTTTGTCCGGCGCGGACGCTTGTGGACGGAGGTTGCGCGGAGGGCGTGGGGAACCACAGTGCGCCCGGACTTCTTGCCCACGCTTTCCACATCATCGACGGCCGATCCGGCTGTGGCTGCGCTTGGCGGCGCGGAGGGTGGCGCGTGCCTGCGCGTCGGTGCGGGGCGGTGGGTGCTGGCGTGCGGGCCGTTTCGGCGGGCGGCGGTGGCGCCGGCTGGTGGTGTGGCATTTTACCGGAACGACTTTGCGCTTTCGTGTGCCGAGCCGTGGTTGATTCCCGCGGCGGCCTGGGAGACGGCATCGCCACCGGCGCCGGAGGCCGCGGCGGTGGCCATTGCCTGGGCGCCGGTGGCGCGCGATGGATTTGCGGCCACGCTGGAGACGGTGCTCGACGGGCTGCGCTCCGGCCGGTGGCGGAAGGCGGTAGTGGCGGTGCCGGAAACCGGTCGCCTGGTTGCCGGCACACCCGTCGCGCTGGCCCGGCGCGCTCTCAATCATCGTGAGGCCGAAGTCTGCTGGCCGTATTTTTTCCGTGACGACGCCGGCCACGGCTGCGCCGGCATGACGCCGGAGACGCTGTTCACGCTGCGCGGACGCAGCCTGCAAACGATGGCGCTGGCCGGCACCGCGCGCACCGCGGAACAGGACGATTTCGAGCACGATGCCAAACAGATCCGTGAGCACGCCATTGTGGCTGAATCGCTCAAGCTGCGGCTGGCGGCCTGGGGATCGGTGCGCAGCGGCCCGCGCGAAGTGCTGAACATCGGCGGCCTGATTCATTTCATCACGCGCTTCGAGGTCGAGATGGCCAAACCGCCCGACCCCGAGGAGCTGGTCCGCACGCTGCATCCGACGCCGGCGATGGGGATTCTGCCGCGTTCGGCGGATAACCTGGCCGCGCTGCACGCGTGGCGGCGGCAACTCGGCGTACCGGAGACGTTTGGCGCGCCCTTCGGTGTCCAGTGGAGCGGTGGCACGCAGATGGTGGTGACGATCCGCGGGCTCTGGTGGACGCCGGATGCCGTCGTGCTGCCGGCCGGCTGCGGGATCGTCGATGGCAGCGCGCTCGACCGCGAGTGGCGCGAACTCGGCCTGAAGCGGCGCTGGGTGAAACAAGCCTTTGGCCTCGACGAATGAATGCCTCCCCCGCCACGCCGCCGGCACGGGCCGGGCACGCTTCAGCCGGAGAGATCGACTCCGCCATGGCGCTTGCGCGGGCCACGGTGGCCGCGCTGCTGCGGATCGGCGTGCGCGAAGCGGTCGTGTGCGCGGGCGCGCGCAATGCCGCACTGGTCGCCGTGCTGGCGGCCACCCCCGCGCTGCGGTTGTGGAGTTTTCCCGAGGAACGCAGCGCGTCGTTTTTTGCGCTCGGCCGGATTCTGTCGCTCGATACGCCGGTCGCCGTGGTCACCACGTCGGGCACGGCGGCGGCTGAATTGCTCCCGGCCGCCGTCGAGGCGCTGTACCAGGCGCTGCCGCTTGTGCTCGTGACCGCCGACCGCCCGCGCGCCTGTCGCGGGACCGGCGCTCCGCAGGCGATCGATCAAACGGTCCTGTTCTGCGGCCACGCGGCTTTCTGCGCGGATGTGGCGACGCCCGCGGAACTGGCCGCGTTCGATCCGGCCATCGCGGGCTGGGACCGGAGGAGGCCGGTTCATTTCAACATCTGCCTGGACGAACCCTCCGCCGCGGCGCTTTCGCAGGCCGGGGGCGTCGATGCCGCGGCCACTCCCGCGCCCATGCCCGCGTCGGCCGTCGCGCGCGGCGACACGCGTCTGATCGACGATTTCCTCGACGATGCCGCGGCCGGGCCGCTGGTCGCCGTGGTCGCCGCGCTCCCGGCGTGCGAGCGCGATGGCGCGGCCGGTTTCCTGCGGCGCCTCGGCTGCCCGGTCATGGCCGAAGCCACCAGCGGCCTGCGCGAGTGCCCCGGCCTCGTTGCGCAAATCGTCCACGGCGGCGAAGCGGCGATCGCGCGGTTGCCTGCCGGGCGCGTGCTTCGCATCGGCGCCGTGCCGGCGTCGCGCTGGTGGCGCGATCTGGAGAATCGGCCGGATGTGCGTGTCCTCTCGCTCACGCCATCCGGATTTCCCGGCCTCGCGAGAACGTCGCTCGTGACCGGTTTTCCCGAGTGGCAGGCGGTGCGGGCGGTGTGCGCGGCAGGCGATGGAGCGATTGCGCGGTCCGCTGCCCCAGAGGCGCTGGAGGCCGCGCTGGAATCCGCCCTGGAGGCGCATCCGCGAGGCGAACCCGCACTGGTGCGCGCGC
>CAZYHO010000255.1:4850-7060 GCA_964647495.1 uncultured Akkermansia sp.
CTGGAATCCGCCCTGGAGGCGCATCCGCGAGGCGAACCCGCACTGGTGCGCGCGCTCTCATGCGCCGTCCCGCGCGGCGCGCTTGTGTTTCTCGGAAACAGCCTGCCTGTCCGCGAGTGGAATGCGTTCGCCACCACCGCGCCGAAATCGCTCCGTTGTTTCGCGAACCGCGGCGCCAACGGCATCGACGGCTGCGTCTCGACATTCCTCGGGCTGAGCGCCGGCGAGCCCGAAAGCTGGGCTGTCATCGGCGATCTGACCGCGCTGTACGATCTCGCCGCGCTGTGGATCACGCCGGCCCTGCCCGAGAGAGCGCGCCGCCGCATCGCCGTGATCAACAACGGAGGCGGCCGCATCTTTTCCCGCGTCGCCGCCCTGCGCGGACTGGCTCCGGCGCCGCGCCGGCTCATGGAAAACCCGCATGGCCTCGACTTCCGGCATTGGGCGGAAATGTTCGGATGGGCTCACGCGCGCGCCGCCACCGCGGACGACATCCACGCCGCCGCCGCGCGCCCGGAACCTCACCTCGTCCTTGAAATCGTCCCCGACCCCGCCGACACGGAGGCGGTCTGGGCACGGCTCGCTCATGAGCCCGCACCTGCCGCCGCCGGTCCCGCTTCGCCGGAAACGTGACCGCGGCGCCCGTTCCATCGATCACCTCACGCCACCCCGCCAGCTCCTGTCCATACCAACACTCGACACCGCATGATCTGGGCCTTGCACGGAATGGTGGGTGATCCCACCGATTGGGACTTCCTGCGGCCCGCCTTGCCCGGCCTGCGCACACCGTTGTTGTGGGCCGAGGTCGACCGCTACACGCCCTGGGCGTTCCAGTTCACGAAAAAAGTGCGGCAGATCGATCCGGAGCCCATCCTCCTCGGATACTCGATGGGCGGGCGCCTCGCGCTGCACGCCATGCTGGCCGCTCCCGACCTTTTCCGCGCGGCCATCATCATCTCCGCCCACACCGGACTCGCCGACCGCGAAACGCGCCAGCTCCGATGGCGCCAGGACGACGAGTGGGCGAAAAAACTTCGCTCGCTCCCCTGGGAAACATTCCTGCGCATCTGGAACGACCAGGCCGTCTTCAATGGCGTCGATATCCCCGGCGGCCGGCTCACCACATTCAAATGGCGCCAGGGCATCATCCGGTCGTTCGATTGCTGGGGCCTCAGCCGCCAGGAAAACCTCCTTCCCAAGCTCGGCCACCTGAAGCTCCCCGTGCTCTGGATTTCCGGCACCATGGACACTTCGTACACCGATCTGGCCCGCGGCGCGGTCGCCACCCTGCCCAACGCCCGCCACGCCCTCATTCCCCAGGCCGGGCATCGCGTCCCGTGGGAAAATCCCGGCGCCTTCACCGAGGCCGTAAGCGGCTTCCTTTCCGCCGAAAACCTGCTTCTCTGATCCGCCATGTGGCACGACGTCCAGCCCTTCACCGACATCCTCTACCAGAAATCCGACGACGGGATCGCCAAGATCACGATCAACCGGCCCGAGGTCCGCAATGCATTCCGGCCGCTCACCGTGCAGGAACTGCTCGCCGCCTTCGACCTCGCCCATGAAGATCCCGCCGTGGGCGTGATCATTCTCACCGGCGCCGGCGACAAGGCATTCTGTTCCGGCGGCGATCAAAAGGTCCGCGGCCACGCCGGGTACGTCGGCGCCGACGGCATTCCGCGCCTCAACGTCCTCGACCTCCAGAAAAAGATCCGCTCACTCCCGAAACCGGTCATCGCCATGGTCGCCGGTTACGCCATCGGCGGCGGCCATGTCCTCCACGTCGTCTGCGACCTCACCATCGCCGCCGACAACGCCCGCTTCGGCCAGACAGGCCCCAAAGTCGGCTCGTTCGACGGCGGCCTCGGCTCCAGTTACCTCGCCCGCATCGTCGGCCAGAAAAAAGCCCGCGAAATCTGGTTCCTCTGCCGCCAGTACGACGCCGCCCAGGCGCTCGACATGGGGCTCGTCAACACCGTCGTGCCGCTCGCCGAGCTGGAAAACGAAACCCTGAAATGGTGCCGCGACATCCTCCGGCACAGCCCGCTCGCGCTCCGCTGCCTCAAAGCCGCCCTCAATGCCGATTGCGACGGCCAGCTCGGCCTCCTCGACCTCGCCGGCAATGCCACCCTCCTCTATTACATGAGCGAGGAAGCCAAGGAAGGAAAACAGGCGTTCATCGAAAAACGCGAGCCCGACTTCGGAAAGTT
>CAZYHO010000256.1:0-7032 GCA_964647495.1 uncultured Akkermansia sp.
CGTTTGCTTTGCCAGAGGCGGTGGATGAGGCAGAGCGTGAGGAAAGCGGCGAGCGATTGCCAGAACCAGAAGGTCGGCGCGATGGCGCGGGAGGCGGCATCGGGGAGTTCGTGCGCCGGGAGAACCAACTGGCTTGCGAAGGAAGGGCCGGCGAGCGGCGAGAGACCGGCGATCCAGATGCCTGGTGTGATGAGGCGGCCGCCCGAACCCGCGAGCGTGGCGCCGGCCATGAGCGGCGCGATTCCGAGAAAGACGACGGCGAGAAAGACGCGGCGCGCTCCCCAGGTTTCGAGCAGGGCGTGAAACCCGAGGCTCGCGGTGGCCATGGCCAGCCCGAATGCCCACGGTGTGTAGCGCGGCAGCGACACGCCGGCGAACCAGGCCGATTGCATCAGCTCGCGCGCGAAGATGTACCAGCCTGCGGAGGCGACGGCGACCATGGCAAGCACAAACCAGAAGCCGGTGGCAGGATCGGAAAACCACGGTGGGCGCGGCAACCCGAGCTTGCGCGCGCGCCGCCGGCCGCGTACCTGGCCGTCGAGGGTCGGTGTGATGATGGAGGCCAGCACGAGCACGAGCAGCAGGGCGACGAGACCGTACAACCCGATCATGGCCATGCCTTCGGTGATGGACGGCTTCCATCCGGGGCTGGCGAAGAGGCGGCTCTGGAATTCTCGCGACGGGAAAATCTGGCCGTGCTCGATGAGTGGCAGCGCATTGCCCAGCAACATGATATGCGTCCAGACCGTCAGGCCGAGCGCCCACACTTTGCCCAGCAGATGCGAATCGGCCTGCCGCCAGCGGCGCCAGAGCATGACGATGAACGTGAGGATCAGGCCGGCCTGGGAAAAGAGGGTGAAAACCGTTTCGGAGAACTTCATTCCGAAAAAACTGACTTCCGGCGTCGGCGCCAGCCGCTGCACGCCGCGCATGATTCTGCCCGCGGAGCGCGGCGTGAGGTGGCTCATGTGCTCGTCGAAGACAGGCCAGACGGTGAAGTATTTGAACGTGGTCAGCCCGAACTTGGCCGCCTGTGGCATGATCGTGTAGAGTCCGAAGACGATGCCGATCGAGATGAGGAACGCCCAGCGGCGGTTGCGGACCACGCTGCCGGCGACGAGGCCGGTCAGGTGATAGAGCACCGCGGACGTGAGCAGCACGAGATACATCGGCCCCCATGCGGAAAACGGCACCTCCCCGCGCCACAGGCCCCAGGCGGTGAAGGGCAGCGTGGACGCGAACATCACGTATTCGCGCAGCGGCAGCCCGAACAAATACCCGAACACTTTCTCGAGCGGCGTGAGCGGCGTGAGCCGCTGGTAATCGAGCACGCCTTCGTCCGCCTCCGCCGTCATGCCGCCGGCCACCTGGCCGGTGCCCAGGAAAAACAAGATCACCGCCTGCAAAGCGAGCAACGGCAGCAATGGCAGCCGCTCCGCATCCACGAGATCCATCTTGCTTTGGTGCAGCGCGATCGTCCGCATCCCGAACGAAATAAAACCCGAGATCAGGAGCGTCAGGATCAGGCTGACGCCGAGCGCCTGAGGCCGCAGCCGCGATCGCGCATAGCGGCGAAAGATCGGGTTGGCCCACATTTTCCAGGGAATGGCTTCGTTCATGGGAGCAATTGGCCGCCGGCCACCTCGATCAGGATGTCCTCGAAAGTCGACTTCTGTTCCTCGAATGCCGTGACACGAATGCCGAGGCCGACGAGCCCGGCCACCAGACCGGCCTGTTCCTCCTGGCTGCCGGTGAAGCGGAATGTGACGCACCGTCCGTGTTCGCGCACCGCCTCGGTGGCCGGCTGGGCGGTGATCCAGCCGACGGCGATCTCGACGCGCTCGAGCACCGTCACGACGAGCGTGCGTTCGGTGCGGCCGAGTGTGGTGCGGACTTCGTCGACCGATCCGGCGGCGAGCAGGCGGCCACGGTTCATCACGCACAGCGAGGTGCACATTTCGGCCAGTTCGCCGAGGATATGCGAGCTGACGATGATGGTGGCGCCGTCGTCGGCGAGCCGGCGCAGGGCGAGGCGCAGGTTGCGGCGCGAGAGCGGGTCCATGCCGCTGGCCGGTTCGTCGAGGATGAGGACCCGCGGGTGGTGCAGGATGGTTTTGGCGAGCACGAGCCGCTGCATCTGGCCGCGCGAGAGCGTGCGGCAAAAGACGTTGCGCTTG
The DNA here is from genome assembly GCA_964647495.1 of uncultured Akkermansia sp. Taxonomy (GTDB): domain Bacteria; phylum Verrucomicrobiota; class Verrucomicrobiia; order Verrucomicrobiales; family V1-33; genus CAJBME01. The sequence goes on from CAZYHO010000256.1 coordinate 2,178, forward strand.
TCGGCGAGCGAAACGTCGGCGAGCGCCTTCTCCCAGCGGGCGCGGCGGGCGGCGGCCGAACCGAGCCCGTGCGCGTCGGCAAAGAGGTCGAGAAATTCCCAGACCTTGAGGTCGGATGGCACCGGGGCCAGATCCGGCATGTAACCGAGAATGCGGCGCGCCTCGCGCGGATGCTCGAGGATGTCGATGCCTGCCAGGCGCGCTTCGCCGTAGGTCGGTTCCATCAGGGTGGCGAGGACGCGAAAGGTGCTGGTTTTGCCGGCGCCATTGGGGCCGACCAGGCCGAAGACTTCGCCGGCCGCCACAGACAGCGAGACGTCGTCGACCGCCACGAAGTCGCCGTAATCGACCCGCAGGTCGGTGATTTCGATGGCGGCCGGGGGACCGGGCGGCGGTGGCAGGGACATCAGGGAAAGCGGAGCGGGTCGTGCGGGTGCAGCCAAGCTTCGGAATTCCGGATGACAAGTGTCGTGCTGCGCGGAAATGATTGGGGTCGGCGCAGCCACCGGCGCCACCCCCATCCGCCATCCGCCATGCGTGCTCCGTTGTTTCTTGTGATCGGCCTGCTTGTCGGCGGGCTTGGCGCCACGCTGTACAAGCGCAGCCTGCCGCCGCCCGACGGCACGGAGGGCGCGCGGATCGCGGAACTTGAGCGCACGGTGGAGCGCGACCGCCTTCGGATCGCTGCGTTGGAGGCCACCGAAGCGAACGCCGCCGCCCGTCTCGAACGGATCGCCGCTTCCGGCAAGCGATCGATTTTTCAGGACATCAAGGATGGCCGGCTCGTCGACCTGAACGATGTCTTCAATGTGTCGAAGCCATTCCTGCACGAGATCTCCCCGCTCATGGAACGCATGCGCCTGCGCGACCAGAAGCGGCGCATCGAGAACACGGTGGCCGATTTGACCAGGCGATTCGGCCTGAACGCCGCGCAACGCGAAGGGTTGAAGGAGTGGCTGGATGCGCAGGCCGCACAGGAAGCCGGCAGGCTGCGCGAGGTGACCGGCCGTGCGGACAGCACGTTCGTGGAGTACGTCAAAGCGACACAGGATTTTCATCCGGGCGAAAGTGTGGATGCCTGGATGGAACAGGCGCTCCAGGGGGAGACGCTGGACACCTACCGCAGCGAGCGGCTGGCAGAGCGCGCCAATCGCGTCCAGCACGAGGCGGATGCCCGCGTCAATCAACTGAACAATGTCGTCGGTCTCGACGAGGCTCAGCAGGATCAGGTTTTCGCGCTGATGGCGCGGGGCTCGAAGGACTTCGATCCGTCGATGCAGTTCGAGGGGCTGGGTGACGACCGCGCGATCATCCCGCCGGGTCAGTCGCGCGACGATGCCATTCTCGCCGTGCTGCGCCCCGACCAGCGCGAACTTTACGAAGCGCACCGGGTCAAGCGGCGCGAGGAAGCTACCCAGGAAATGTCCGAGGTCGGTCTCAGGCTCCCGGATGACTGGGATTTATTCGAGTGGTGACGGCCGGTGCGGATTGCAAAAGTGGGTGTCTGCCTTTTCCCTGACACCCTGACACCGGCCAGGTCTGCCTTCATGCGTGCCGGCTTTAGGCCATGACGGGCAAGGCACCGCTGCGACAGTCTGCTCCGAAACTTCGTTCTTGTTCAGCCCTCGCTATCGAGGTAATGCTGTCCCATGACTGCTACTGTCGAACGCCTTGTTCAGGAGGCTCTTTTGCTATCCAGCGAGTCGCGCACCGAACTGGTGGAGGCGATTTTGGAGAGCACCGCGCCATCCTCCGGGTTTATCCAGCAGCAGATGGCTGTCGTTCATGAGCGCATGGAGAGCGTCCGTGATGGGCGCTCCGAGTTGATTCGTGACGAGGAGGCTCACCGCCATGTCCGCGCATTTCTGAGCGGCCCACGATGACCGTTTCCTTCGAGTCCGGCGCTTTGGTCGAGTATCGCGAGGCCGCTCTCTATTCCCAACAGCGCTTCGGGTTGGGTGAGGAGTTTATTCAGGCTGTCGAGGCTGCCATCACCACCATTTCGGGAGACCCTGAGCGGTTTCAGCCAGTAGGAGCAGGTGTGCGTATTTTCAGGATGCGCCGGTTTCCTTATTACATTTTCTACCAGCATTCAACGGCGGACGATTCCATCACGATTTATGCGGTTGCCCACCACAGCCGACGACCTGACTATTGGCGGAAGCGACTCCACTAGACGACCAAGCCCGACCAGGGCCAATACTTTTAGCCTGAGGGACAGGAATGTGCCGCTGCCGGACATTCGTATCTCGAAGGCGGGGCGGAATCCCGCCCTCCACAGGGCCATGGAAAACGCCTCGCCCGGCGGGGCGGCATATCATGGCGAAGAGTCCGCGCTTTCGAGGCGGAAAAAGCCTGATGCCGCGGCGGCGGGATCGATGACGACTTCGAGCTGGCCGCCATTGGCGGTCACTTCCCGTGCAGTCGGCTGCCACGGCGGGCGCAGGGTGGCGGATTCCGTCAGCGTCCAGTCGGGAAAAACCTCCGGCCAGGCCACGGCGACTTTTCCGGCGGCGTCGAGGCGGACGGAAAGCGACGGCCGCACGAGGTCGGGCGTGAGCGGGTTGCGCAAGACCACGGCGTAGCCCTGGCCGGAAGCCGAGACCAGATCGGGCCAGCCGTCGAGATCGAAATCCGCCACCCGCACCCGGCCGCCGCCGTGACTTCCCCGGCCAGCTTCGACAAAAGAGCCGTTGCCGAGGCCGCGGAAGAGCACGGCCTGGCCGCCGATGGTGCAGCCGAGGTCGGGCTGGCCGTCGCGGTCCGCATCGCCGGTGAAGACATGGCGGATCAGATCGTCCGTCAGGCCCAGCGCCCGTGGCGGCTGGAATCCGCCCTCGCCATCGCCCAGATAGATTTCCACGTCCCAATCGAAGCGCGCGACTTGCAAGGTGACCGCCAGATCGGGATGGCCGTCGCCATTGAAATCCGCGGTGGCGAGGGAATCCGGCTCCACGTTTTCACGGAGCACGACCGGCGGGCCGAAGGCGCCGTCGCCGAGGCCGCGGAGGAGGACGATCGAGCCATTGACGGCCCCTAAATCGCCGCCGCAAGTGACGGCCAGGTCCACCTTGCCGTCGCCGTCGAAATCCGCCGCCACGAGGTCGTTGGGGGACGGTCCCGCCGGTGTGGGCGGCTGGAGCGTGAAGCCGCCCGCGCCATCGCCCCGCAACACCGAAACGGCATGGAGGCTGGGGCTGGTGATCGCCACGTCCGCGAAGCCGTCGCCATTGAAATCGGCGGAGAGCAGGGCGTTGGTGCGTCCGTCGGCGGCGTTCGTTCCCGGCAGCGGCAGGCGCGTGACCTCGCCGAAACCCCCGCCGGCCACGCCGAGGGCGACGAGGAATTGCTGCGGCTGCAGGCTGTTGAGCTGGCCGCCGGCGGCCACGTCAGCCACGCCGTCCCCGTTCCAGTCGCCCGTGATCAGGCGGCTGGCGGCGAAACCGGGAATCTCCTGCCGCGGTCCGAACCGGTCGCCGCCCAGGCCGGGCAGCACCACCGTGAGCCAACTGGCATTGGCCGCGCCATTGGCCACGAGGAGGTCCGGCACCCCGTCGCCCGTCACGTCGGCCACCGCCACATCATCCGCGCCGAAGCTTCTCCACAAATCCGCCACCGCGGGCAGGGCGGCGAGACCATCCAGCCGGCCCCCGCCCTGATTGAAGTAAAACCGGGGCAGGCCGAAGTCCGATGGCTGGGAGACCAGCAGGTCGGTGTCGCCATCGGCATCGAGATCGACGAACAGAATCTGGTCCGCGTGGCCGGTGACGTAATAGTCCGGCGGCCCGAACGTGCCATCGCCGTGGCCGAGCCGCACCATGAGGGTGTTATTGTTGTTGTTGGCCGCGACGAGGTCCGGCTGGCCGTCGCCATCGAGATCGCCCACTTCCACGAGATAAGCCCCCGCGGTGAAGGCGACCGAAGCCTGAAATGTGCCGTCGCCGTTCCCGAGCAGGATTGCGTTGGATGTCACGATATCCGGATGCGAATCCACCTTCGGATTGACGCTGGCCACCACGAGCCGGGCGCCGCCGCCGGACACGGGCAGCAGGAGTTCGTTCGAGAAGGCGCCGCCGCCGGTGCCCAGCCGCACGACCACCGCGTCTTCGTTGTTCCGGTAAACGGTGTAGGCGAGGTCGAGATGGCCGTCGCCGTTGAAATCGCCGGTCGCCACGTCGTACACACCATCCGCCGCGATCGGCTCCGCCTCCCCGAAAGAGCCGTCGTCCTGACCGCGCAACAGGGAAAGACTGCCGGGGTCGCCGCGGCCTTCGTTCGCCGTGATCAGGTCCAGCACCCCGTCACCATCGACATCCGCCGCACGCAGGGCCACCGGCGCCGGGCCGCAGGGATAGAGGACGCGCTCCGCGTCGGTCTCGGGAGTGAGGGCCAGCCAGACGGCGATATTGTCCGTGCCGCGATTGCTGGTGGCGAAGTCCGGTATGTTGTCGCCGTTGAAATCGCCCCAAACCCCGTCGCTCACGTCGCGGGTCTCGTTCGTCGTGCGCGGGGTTCGTCCGGCCGATTGGCCATCGGGACACAAATCTTTCAATAACTCCAATAGACCCTTCTTCTCACCTCTCTCTCCCAACGAAATGGGTACCGAGCGTATCAGCTTCCCGTCCTGTTGATTGATAAGTTTGGCCTCTATTGTAAGGGGACCGCCGAACAGTGAAAAATGATCCCATTCGTAGTGTATTTTTGTGCCGTCAGGGCATTTATAATTCTTGGGGATTTCTGTGCATCCGGTAAACACGCCCGCAACGGCCAGAAGCACCACGGTTTGAAGGATTCTGCAAATGGTTGTTTTCATTATTCTCAGTGGGTTGTGGGTTGCCCTGCAACGAGGTTCCGG
>CAZYHO010000257.1:0-7029 GCA_964647495.1 uncultured Akkermansia sp.
CGCGGCCTCGCGCCTGGCGATGCGCTGGCGGCTGAGCCAGCGGTTCCGGTTTGGACATGACCGCACTTATGTCTTCTGCAAGCTCATGCTCGATCCGGTGTATGACGCCGTGCTTGCCGAACTGCGCGCCGCGGCGCCGCTCCCGCTTCTCGATGTCGGTTGCGGCCCCGGTCTGGTCGCCGGCGTGTTGCGCGCCGCCGGACTGACCCTGCCCATCCACGGGCTGGACTACGATTCCCGCAAAGTCCGGACCGCTCGCGAGGCGCTCGCCGCATTGCCCGATTGCACATTCGCCGCCGGCGACGCCCGCGCCGGTCTGCCAGCTCACTCGGGACACGTCACCATTCTCGATATTTTGCAATTCTTTTCCGCCGAGGAAACCGGCGCCTTGCTCGCCGCCGCCGCCGCCTGCGTCGCACCGGGTGGCCGCCTGCTCATCCGCTCGTGCCTGCGCGAGGAAGGCTGGCGGTTTCGCCTCACGCGCGCCGGTGACCGGATCGCCAAGCTCAGCGCCTGGATGAAAGACGACGCCTCCCGCTACCCGTCCCGCGACGAAATTACCTCGGTCCTCACCGCCGCCGGCCTCACCGGGTCGGTGCGCCGTCTCTCCGGCCGGCTTCCGCTGAACAACTACCTGTTTGCGTTCGGACGCGAGGCGGCTGCGCCATGATCACGAGCGGACCACGGAGTCCGGATCCACGCCGAGTTCGCGCAATTTCGCGGCGAGGGCCTCGGCGCGTCGGGATTCGATCTGCGCCTGACGGGAGGAGGAGGCGGCCAGCTCCATTCCGGTCGGGATGAGTGTGCCGCTGGCGTCCACCCAGCGGATCCAATGATCCTGTTGATCCTCGAACAACCCGTCCCACTCCACCAGGCCCAGGCCGATGAGTGGAAACGAGTTCTGCTTCATCGGCTCGTAAGCCTTGTCCACCAGGTGGAAGCAGCGCAGTTTCCGGTCCTGGATGATGAGATCGGGATCGTACACCACGTAATAGGGGATGCCGTGCCAGGCGTAGTTCTCCTTCTTGTGGCTCAATTCACCGCCTTTCCTGTTGCAAACGATCTCCACGACGATGTCCGGCACCTTGCCGCAGAGCCAGACGAAGTACGAACTGCGTTCCTTGGGCGTGATCCCGGGGCTTCCCTCCACGCCGACCGTCACCAGAACATCAGGAACCATCGGAGGAATGTTCACAGCGAAGAAGACGCCCACATTCGCCCTCGTTATAAATGGCTCGCCGGGCTTCCAGGCCGCGTAGAGAGAATGCGTGAGAAGACGCATCTGTTTCTCATGAAAAAGGTCTTCCACGGGAGTGTCGTCGTGAGTGACCAGACCGGAGACGTCCGGACGCACCACTTCGGCCTCTTCGTCCGCTCCCGATGTTTCCAGCGTCGTCGGCATGATGGACGGTGGCATGATGGACCTACTGTCGTCACAAACCCGGGCCTGGCAAGTCTTTCAGCCCCGGCTTCGTGAAGCCCTTCGGCCGTTCGCGGCCGGCCGCAGCGCTCAGTACTCCGTCTTTTTCTTGCCGGGCTCCGGCACGGGATAGGCGCCGTTTTCGTCCGGCATGACCGGGGCCGGGCCGCGTTCGGTCAGGGTATCGATGCCCGGGGCGAACTCGTGGGGCGAGTTGAGCATTTCATCGTACGTCACGTCCTGGCCGAGGTGGGTGGCCATGCGGCCCATGCTGGTAACGACACTGGCTTCGACGCCGCGCGGGACCTCGTTGTACGGAGTGTCATTCTTGATGGCCTCGATGAGGTCCTGCCATTCGAGGTGGTAGGGGTTGGCTTCGGGTTGCTGGGCGGCCCAGAGTTGCTTGTCGCGGCTGATGTTCCAGCCGGAGTAGGTGCTGCAGAGGCCGGGAGTATGGCCGGAGGCACTCACGATGCCGAGACCTTTGGTGCCGTGGACGTAGCTGGCCTGCTGGTTTTTGGCGCCGATCATGGTGCGGCCGTTGAACTGGAAGACGGAGCCGTCGGCAAAGGTGTATTCGACCGCGTAGGAATCGAAATTCTGGTCGATGTAATCGCCGCGGTAATGGCGGCCGCCGAGTCCGTGGGCGCGCACCGGCCAGGCATTTTTCATCCAGCAGCATTCGTCGACGAAGTGGATGTAGAAATCACTGTACAGGCCGCCGGACGCCCAGAGGAAGCTGTGAAAGCGTTCGATCTGGAACAGCACTTCATTTTTCCCGGCCGGTTTGCGGGTGGAGAAGCAGGAGGCGACCGGCCCGTGCATGCGGTAGCTGCGCATGAAATTGATCTCGCCGATTTCGCCGTCCATGATGCGTTTGTGCAGCTCCTGGCGGGCGCGGCAGTGGCGGACCATCAGGCCGACGCCGCACTTGAGGTTTTTTTCGTCGGCCTTCTTGGCGAGTTCGAGCATGCGGCGCGAGTTCGGACCGTCGGCCGTGACCGGTTTTTCCATGAAGACGTGAAGGCCCTTCTGGATGGCGTACTCGAACATCGGCGCGCGAAAGGCGAGCGGTGTGGTCAGGATGGCGATGTCACCCGGCTTGAGCACGTCGAGCGCGTGCTTGTAGGCGTCGAACCCGAGGAACCGGCGCTCCTCCGGGACATCGACCTTGCCGGGGGTCGATTTCCATTCGTTCCTCAGGCCGCTGTAAGCTCCGTTCAGCTTGTGCGAGATCACGTCCGCGATGGCCACGAGCTTGGTGGGCAGCGAGGTCTGGTGAAGGGCATCGGTGGCCGCTCCGCTGCCGCGTCCGCCGGCTCCGACGAGGGCGATCCGGACCGTATTGTCTTCCGCGGCGAAGACGTGGGGCAGGGAAACGCCGGCCAGAGACGATACGGCCGCCGTGCGGCCGGCCGCACGCAGGAACCCGCGACGATTGAGCGCGCCCGACGAGGCGACCGGGGAACCGGCGGCGGGAGCCGCGGACGACACAACAGGCTGCGAGGCTTTGTTCATGGTCGCACAGCATGGAAGCGACGACGCCAGCGGCAACTCGAAGTTTCCCTGGCCCGTGCCTCGGTGGCCTGCCGACCCGCCGCCGATGGCCCGCCAGGCCGGGCTTCAGGGGTTTTCTCGAAGGCGCGGATCCAAAGCGGCTCCGCGGAAGGACTGCCGGATTCTTTCGGACGCTTTGGATGGGTAGTTCAATTGATGCGTACGGCGCGTTTCTTGTCCAGCTTGAGCACCGTGCCGGGCGGGAATGCGGGCGCGCTTTTCGGGTCGGTAAGCTTTATGCCGTCGGCCTGCACGCTGCCCTGCTCGACGAGGCGGCGCAGATCGCTGCTGGATTTGCGCACTCCGAAGCACTGGTCATAGGCGGCGGCGAGCTGGACGAGCAATCCGGCGCCGGCTTGCGGCGAGAAGACAGGAAGCTCGGCGGAGGCCAGGTCTTTCCTGCTGAAGCGGATGTCCCAGTCGGCGCGAGCGGTCGCGGCGGCTTCGTGTCCGGCAAAACGGGCGGCCAGGCGCTCGGCAAGCGCTTTTTTGGCCTCCATCGGATGGGTTCCGGCGAGGGGTTCTTCGCCGAGCAGCACGAGGTACCAGCGGCGCATCATGTCGTCCGAGAGGCTCATCGTCTTGCCGAAGATCTCGGAGGCGGGTTCATCGACGCCGATGAAGTTCCCGTAACTCTTGCTCATTTTGCGCGTGCCGTCGGTGCCTTCGAGCAGCGGCAGGGTCATGACGACCTGGGGCGGCTGGCCGGCGGCCTTCTGCAAGTCGCGGCCGACCAGGATGTTGAACAACTGGTCGGTGCCGCCCAGTTCCACATCGGCGCGGATTTCGACCGAATCCCAGCCCTGCATGACGGGGTAAAGGATTTCGTGGAGCCGGACCTCGGTTCCCGCATCCACACGGCCGCGGAAATCCTCGCGCTGCAACATCTGCTGGAGGGTGACACGCGAGCAGAGCCGCACGACTTCGGAAAACCCCATGTCTTTGAACCAGTGGCCATTCCAGACGATCTCGGTCTTCGAGCGGTCGAGGATTTTGAATGCCTGGGTCGTGTAGGTGGCGGCGTTGGCCTCCACCTCCTCATGGCTGAGCGGCGGACGGGCGGCGCTGCGCCCTGTCGGGTCGCCGATCATCGCGGTGAAATCCCCGATGAGCAGCAGGGCGGTGTGGCCGAAGTCCTGAAACTGCCGCAGTTTTTCCATGACCACGCTGTGGCCGAGGTGGATGTCAGGCGCGGTCGGATCGACCCCGAGTTTGACGCGCAACGGGCGGCCTTCCTTGAGCTTGGAAAGCAACTCCTCTTCGGAGATCACGGTGGCGCAACCGCGCAGAAGCGCGGGCAGTTGATCGGCGGCGGAAAGCATGGGCACGGGGTGGATCCTTGACGCGGCGGCCGGAAAATCACGTCACCGCCTCCCCTTGCCATAACCCGAATCCTCGCGACGCAAACGCCAAATCTGCGGCGCCGGGGCGCCGGCTGACGGCCAATACGGCCAATACGGCTCAATTAACCGCGAATGAACGGTATTGGGCTTACGGCTTGCGCGACGGTTTGTTCAGCACGCGCCGCACATCCTCCTCGTTCAGCGACGCCGAGGGGTCCGTCGAAAACAGATTCGCATTCGCCGTGTCCAGCGCCGACCGGCTGAGTTGCGTCCCCGCAAGCGTACGCGTCGAATACCCGCGCGGCTGGCCGGTGTAAAACGCGTCGTCCGCCTCGCGCGCGTCCCCGGTGCGGTACCGGTCGTTCGCGCCGCGGAATGCCTTCGTCCGCGCCTCCTGGTCGTCGTGCCGGCTGGCAAACGTGCGCGCCTTCCGGCCGCCCTCCCGCGCGTCGGCTTCCTGAAAACGGGACGCCTGCCCGGACCAGCGCGCCTTCAACCCGCCGGTTTGCGTGTACCCCTTGTCGCCCTCCCGCGCGCGCCCGTCGCGGCCAGCACCCGCCAATGACCGCTTGTTCATCGATTTCGATCGAAAATCCTGCCCGTCATACCGGCTCCGCTTCGTGTACGCCGTGTTCGGCTTCCCGCCCATCGGACTCAATATCTGGTCCATCCGCGCACGCGTGTCCGGTTCCGGCGCCGCCGGCTCGTCACTCGCACACCCCGCCAGCCACACACTCCCCGCCAGCAGCACTGCCCATCGAACGCGGCCAACACAACTCATCACCTATCATCGCCGCTCCTTCCTTCCCCCGCAACCGATCGTTCCACAATCCGAATCCATCGGGAATGGCGGAAATATTGTGAAAATTCACAAAATATGCTCATATCGTGAGGGACAGACACTATACGAAGATTGGCGGTGAAATTGTGAAATTTCACGAAAAAACGTCACTCCATAAAGAGACTGTCCCCTTGTATGCGAACTATTTGTGAAATTTCACAATTTTGTTAGATAATCCGGGACAGACCCCATAGCGGTGACAAAATCCTCTTGATTATTCACAAATCTTGATGATCGGATGTTTCCGACATGAGATCTGCGATGACAGGTGTGGAGCGGGCGCGGGAGCCGGCGGTGGCCGGGTCGGTGGGGCGGCCGTTGAATTTCATGTGTCCGGCGTGCGGGGTGGAGCTGACGATCGGGGATCCTGGGGCATACGATGGACGGCCGGGGCCCTGTCCTGGGTGTGCGGTGCTGGTGGTGCCGCCGCGGGTGTTCGTGGGGCCGGGGGATGGGCCGGGGGCAGCGGTGATCGATTTGCGTCCGCGGCCCGGGTTGTCGGTTCAGCCCGGGGAGTATTTGAAGACGCCGCGAGTGGTGGCGCGGCGCGGGCGGGCGACTACGGGGATGGTGGTGCCTGCCGAGCGTTAGCGGCGGCGGGGGGCAGGCGGTGGAGGACGGCGGCGAGGGCGTCGATTTGTTCTTCGGTGTGGGCGGCGGTCACGGTGAGACGGAGGCGTGACTGGCCGCGGGGCACGGTGGGCGGACGGATGGCCGTGACGAGGAATCCGGCCTGATGGAGCGCGGTGGCGGCGCGCAGCGCGGTGTCCTCGGCGCCGAGGATGACGGGAAAGATCGGGCTTGAGGGCGGGGCGGCGGGTTTGCCCGGGCTGAGGCATTCCTGGAGGCGCGCCGCCAGCCGCCACAACCGGGCGCGGAGGTCCGCACCGATCGGCCGGCTGAAGATTTCCTGGATCACGAAGCGGGCGGCGGCAGCCACGGCGGGCGGCGGCGCGGTGGAATAGATGAGCGGGCGGGCGCGATTGACGATCAGATCGATGGCGGCGCGCGATCCCGCCACGTAACCACCAGCCAACCCGACCGCCTTGCTCAGCGTGCCCATGTGGAGATCGATCTCGCCGGCGATGTCGAGTTCGTCGGCCAGGCCGCGGCCGTCCTTCCCGCAGATTCCAAAGCTGTGGGCCTCATCGACGAGGAGCAGCGCGCCATGGTCACGGGTCAAGGCGGCGATTTCAGCCAGAGGGGCACGGTCGCCATCCATGCTGAAAACACTTTCCGTGGCGACGAGCACCCGCCCAGCCGGGCCGACGCGATCGAGCGCCCAGGCCAGCCGGTCCGCGAGCCGGGCCGTGTCGTTGTGCCGGAATGTGCGCACGGCGGCGCCACTCGCCCGGGCGCCGTCGATCAGGCAGGCGTGCGCCAGCCGGTCGAGGATGGCCACATCCCCGGGGCGGAGAATCGCGCCCAGCGCGCCGTGGGCGGCGGTGTATCCGCTTCCGAATGTGACGGCGGCTTCCGTTCCCTTGAAGGATGCCAGGGTTTCTTCGAGGTCTGAATGTGCCTGCCGCGTCCCGCAAATCAGGCGCGAAGCACCCGCGCCTGCGCCAAACTGGTCCACTGCGTGCTTGAGCGCGCCACAGACGAGCGGATGCGCGGCAAGACCGAGGTAGTCGTTGGACGACACGTTCACCAGCGATCGGTCCGCCGCGCGCTGGACCACTCCCTGCGGTCCCGCAAGCGGCCGCAACGAGCGGCGCCGCGAAACCCGCTCCAGATCTCCCAGCTCGTCCTCAAACGATCGCACGCCAAAGGCAACGCGGCGAGGGGCGGGGTGCAATGGATATTGGGGGTGCAGGGGTTCACGGTTCACGGTTCACGGTTCACGGTTCACGGTTCACGGTTCACGG
>CAZYHO010000258.1:0-6986 GCA_964647495.1 uncultured Akkermansia sp.
TCGCAATCCTGGGGCGATGCCCCAGGCTGAAATAAATCCGGGCCGTTGGCCCTGCCGCAGGATCGGGGACAGACCCCTTGTACGATTCCCTTCTTGCTCATGTGGATTCGGCGGTTGGGTCGAATGTCTGCGCGTCAAACTGAAAGGGGCGGCCCGTGCCCGCGCAAGGGGTTTGTTTGCGGCGGGTCCAGGCTCCGGATGGCTCATCCGCGCCGGATGACCGGGGTGTACTTGATGCCGGTGCGCCCGCGTTCGAGGCCGGCTTCCTCGACGGTGCAGGTGACGGTGGTGTGGCCGTCGCGCTGAAGGATTTCCAGGGAGCCACCGATGAGGCCGGCGCGGTAATTCATGACGCGCAGCCCCATGCCGAGTGCCAGTTGAAAGTCTTCAGGGAAGCCCCGGCCGTCGTCGCGCACGGTGAGGTCGACGCGCCCGGCCTCGTCGTGCTGGAGGGAAATGGTGATCTGCGAGGCCTGGCCGTGTTTCAGGGCGTTGTTCACGGCTTCCTGGGCGATGCGGTAGAGCTGGATGGCGGTTTCGGAATCGGTGATCGCAATGTCGTCGTCGAGATCCGTCTCGCAGCTTGCCTGACCGCGGCGCGTGATGCCGCCGGCCAGGTCACGCAGGGCGTCCTGCAGGCTTTTGCTTTGGAGGACGACCGGCGAGAGCCCGCGGGCGAGGTCGCGTGTTTGTGTGATCCCCTGGCGGATGAGGGTGGCGATTTCGCCGGCTTCGGCGGCCTCGGGGGCATGGCGGTCTTCGAGTTTCTGCTGGAGGACCTGGGCCATGAACTGGACGCCGGTGAGGTGCTGTCCCAGGCCGTCATGCAGATCGTGGCCGAAGCGGCTTTGTTCGCGTTCGGCGATGTCGAGGACCTGTTTTTCGAGGCGTTTCTGCTCGGAGATGTCGCGGATGATATAGGCGTAGCATTCGGCGCCTTCCTCGGTGCGGCTGGGGAGGAGGGTGATGGATTCCGAGACGGTGATTTCGTGGCCGTCGCGGGTGAGCAGGGAGGATTCGCCAGTCCAGGATCCCAGTGCCTCGACGGTCGGGAAACACACCTGCGTCTTGAGGTCCCGCACCCAGGGCGGCACGATGTCGTGGATGCGCCAGAGCATGATGTCTTCGTCCAGAGAGAATCCGATCATGGAGCGACCGGCCTGGTTGAGGTAGACGAGGCGTCCGGTGTCGCGTTCGGCCATGGCGACGAAGTCGGAGGTGGCGTCGAGGATGCTGACGAGCTGGGCGCGCGCATTGTCGGCGCGCTGGCGTTCGAAGGCATCGGCGATGTTGCCGCCCGCGAGCTTGAGCAGCGAGACGGCGTCGTTGTCCCACTGGATCTCGCGTGTGGTCGAGGCGAGCCCGAGAAAGCCGACGAGCGCGCCGCGCACGAGCATCGGCACGAGCAGGACCGACAGGATGCCCTCGCGCGTGAAGAGCGAACGTTCCAGTACGGCGGCCTCCGCGAGCGAGGCGACCGAGTAAATCGCCAGTCCATCCCCCCGGCGCAGGCGCTGGGCGGCCCACGGAAACACGTCGTCGAGCGGCAGCCGGCGCAGGGAGGCCAGACCGGTTGGCTGGCCATCGGCGGCCCACTCATGGGCGTGATCGACGATCTGGCCCTGCTGGTGGACCCGGAAACAGTGGGCCTGCTCGACGCCGACGTACTCCGCCATGGCGGCGAGCGCTTCGCGCACCCCCCAATCGAGTTCGGTTGTCGGGAGATTGACGAAGTGATTCTGGATCCGGTAGACGAACGACTCGAACTCGACCCGCTGCTGCAGCGCGGTTTCGGCCCGCAGGAGCTTGCGGGTCGCCGGACCGGGCTGGCCGAGGAGCTGTTGGGAATCGGACACGGCGGGCGCGGGCCTGCTTCAGCGGGCCTCGATGCGGTAGAGGTGGGATCTGGTGCGCAGGTACAGCGCTTTGTCCGCAGCGACCGGACAGGCGAGCATCCCTTCGTCGAGCGTGTTGGCATGGAGCACGGTCATTTTCCCGGGATCCGGCGCGACCACATAGCTGGCGCCCTGCTCGGTGCAGGCGACGATGGCGCCGTCGCCAAGGACGACCGGCGATCCGGAAAAATTGCCGTCGAGCCGCTCGGACCACTTCACCTCGCCCGTCCGCACATCGAGGCATGACGCGAAGCCGCCGTCATCGAACATGTAAAGGAAGTCGCCGACCACGACCGGCGTCGAGCGCTGTGGCACTCGCTTGAGGCACTCCCAGGCCATCTTTTCCGCGCCCAGCAGGCCGCGGGTGGAATCGTCGACGCGGTAGGCGTGCAGGTTGGCTTTGCCGTAACCGGTATTGATGATGGCGAGGCCGTGGGAGTAAACCGGCGACGAGGCATTGGAAAAGCCATCGTAGAGCACGTTCCAGAGTTCCTTTCCGGTGGCGGCGTCATACGCGTACGTCGCCTTGGCGCCGATGGAAATGAACCAGGGATCGGCGGACTTCGGAGCGATGAGGAGCGGCGTGGTGTACGCCTTGCGGTAGTCGCCTTCCGCGATCGGCTTGCCGTCCCCGTCGAGATCCTTGAAATCGGTGGTACGCCCGGTTTTCCACACCGTCTTGCCGGTCTGCTTGTCGAGGGCGACGAGGTACTGCTCATCGACGCCGTCCATGGTGAGGATGAGGGTGTCCTTGAAGTGGGCGAGCGATGAGCCGGGGCCGCGGTAGTGCCGGCAGGGCAGGTCGGTGCGCCGCCACTTTTCCTCGCCGGTGCGGGCGTCGAGCGCCGCGGTCCCGTAACTGCCGAAATGAACGAAAACCAGGCTGCCGTCGATCAGCGGGCTGGGGGAGGCGTAACAATTGACGGAGTTCCCCAGCGGTTCGGGGTCGGCGCAGGTGAAGAGGTGGAGGTTTTGCTCGACGGCGCCGGTCTCGCGGTGGAGTCGCAGCGCAAAGTACTCCTTGCCGTCCTCCGTGGCCGTGGTCACCCAGACGACCTCGCCCTGCACGACCGGCGTGGACCAGCCGCGATGCGGGATCGGTGTTTTCCAGACGATGTTTTTCGATTCACTCCACTCGAGCGGCGGCGCCGCATCCGGCGCATGGCCGGTCCCCAGCGGACCACGAAACTGCGGCCAGTCCGCCGCCTGGACGGCAACGATGGAAAGCAGCGGGAGCACGATGAACGTCGGACGCATGATCGGGCGCATAATGACTGCAATGTGGGTCAAGAATCCAGACCAGGCGAGTGATCGTGCCTCTTCCGGACAAAAAAACTCTAAATTATATTGCGGGGCACGGGGCACGGGGCACGGGGCACGGGGCACGGATCGGAGGTGCTCGGTGCGAGAATAGACAGAGGGACAGTCAAATAGTGGATTCTCAAAAAGTCTGACGGCCCTCGCACTGCTGACCTGTTCGGTGCCGGTTGCGGATGTCCTCCAGGCACAACTCCCCCAAGGGCCGGGCGGACGATCCGTCAAGCCGTCACCGGCAGCATGGCCGGAACTCGTGCAAGATCTTGCCCGGGTCGCGACGTGGGACAGTGACGGCAACGGTTGGGACGATCTGTGGGAGGCGCTTTTCGGCGGTCTGGTCGATTTGTCCGATCCCGATTTTGACACCGATGGGGATGGGTGGACAAATTATTGGGAGATGGTCCGCTTCCAAGATCCCCTGGCGCCAGACGCGATTACTTCCGGCTCCCGACGTGTAACCGGGGGGCCACCCTCTCCGTTGGCACACTTGCCGGCCTTCGGTTCGCCGGATCAGTCCCAGGGGATCGACACACCTCCCTTCCTGGGCAATGATGGCCTGGGAGTGCCGCTGGAAGTCTGGCTCGGTCAAAGAAAACAACGGGAAGAATCATTGCGGAACGACCTTCGTCGCACCGATCAACTGCGTGCGGCCAGAGTCGCCGCATTCAAAGAAAAGGAGCTGCAACGGCTCGCCCTGGTCAGCCAGGACGCAGTGAACAGATTTCTCGCGGACCCTCGGGTCCCTTATGACGTGCAGGACGGACAGCCGCTCGTCATGCGGTCGTGGAGCCTGACGCAAGCATACTCCATGGGTGTCCAGTACATCTGGGACGGACAAGCCCTGTTCAATCCGCCGAACACTCCCCACCTCGGGCTCACAGGTCCTATCGGCACCCGGATCGGGCTGTTTGAACCTGGAGCCCGGCCAGTGAAACTGACCGGCTTGTACACTTTGGTCGGTAGTGACATCTACCTCCCTGATTTCGTCCTTGATTCTCCGTCCTCATTTCGCACTTCGGACAACGCGATCATCAACAGTGGCTGGCGTATCGATTTTCTGCCGAGCGCCGCTTCCGGCTCGCTCCAGAACTACGATATAGGTACTTATCATGCCACTGAATGCGCCACAATCCTGATCGGAACCGGCGCCGCCGCTCCCGGAGTGGGTGCCTCCTTCGATATTGTCAACAGCAAGGGCATTTGCCCGACGGCCCGCCTGCTCGCCGGCACCGCGGAAGCGCTTCTCGCCGACCTGGCGCGCCCTGATACACAATCGCCCTACGGTGTGCAAGTGGCGTCACTCCATGCCTCATCGCATTCGTATGGGCTGGATTATGGGCTCTATGTGGGCGCTTTCTCAAGTCTGTCCAGCGCTTTCGACGCGCCTCTCGCCGCATTCAGAGGCACGATTACCGACAGCCTGGCAGAAGATTACCAGATGGGGGCCTACCTCGAAACCTGTCACAACATCGACAAGGCACTGTTTGCCCGTCCGAACTTGTTGGCGGTCTGGGCGGCCGGCAACCAGCGGTACGTTCGCCCCGAAGGAGGGGGATACGCGTATGTTCATGGGTTGGGAACATCCACACTCTATACTTATGGGATGTACTCCGAGAACGCCGCGAAATGCATCGTCACAAATTACAGGCCCACGCCTCAGTCGAACCCGACGCTCTGCCTGTATGAACTGACGCCGCCATACCGGATTTTCACGCCCATAGCCGGCTCGTTCACGGCGCCGGATGGTTCCACCGCGATCAAAGTGAAGCAGGAGTCGCCTCCGGTGGGATTCGTTTCCGGACCACTTACGGAACTGGACGGCGACAACCATTTCGGCTACGACACGATCAGCGACTGGCAGTGCGCCAAGAACGTGCTCACAGTGGGAGGTATCGAAGTCGAACGGGTTCCGATCCAGGGAGCTGATCCTCACATTCCCGGGCCGAATGACGTGTGGCGTCTGAGTGCGTTCGAGCAGAGCAGCGCCGGTCCGGTGGATGACGGGCGGATCAAGCCGGAAGTGGTGGCCGACGCGGTCGAAGTGGAAGTTGCCAGTCCAGGGCCATACCACGGGGTGCTTTCGGCTCCCGGCACCAGCTACGCGGCGCCGGCAGTGGCGGGCGTGGCGCATCTTCTGGCGCGGCATTACCAGGCGACCATGGGGGGCGAGCGCGCCAAGGCCGCCACCCTGAAGGCCCTGCTGATTCACACGGCGGATGACCTGGTCTCGGTGCCGCCGGGATCCGCCTTGGCCCAAAGCCGCCGCGGGCCGAAGCGGGGCATCGCGGATGACAGCGGCCAGTTCACCGATGGGCCGGACTATCGGTCCGGCTTCGGCCTGGTCGATGCCGAGGAAGCCGCCCAGTTGATCACGTTGAACGGCGTCCAGGTGGGAGGAATCTTCCTGCGCCCACACCTGCGCCAGCTTGTCTTCACATCGGGAACCCCTCTGAATTTCACCATTACCGCCCACGGCAATGGCCAGCCACTGAAGGTCACGCTCGCCTGGACCGACTTGCAGGTTGACGTTCAGGGACCGACGGAGAACCGCGACACGCGGTTGAAAAACGATTTCAACCTGCGCGTCGTCGGACCAAAAAGTGGCGGCCCGGCGTCATTCACCTTCATGCCGTTCAAGCTCAATCCCGACAATCCGTCCGCTCCGGCAACCAGGGCCGATAACTCTGTCGACCCCGTGGAACACATCCTGATCCCCGCCGCCGAAGTGGTGGCCGGAGCGACTTACCAGGTGAATATCACGCTGAAAGACGTGACGCTTAAACCGCCTCTCTTGCAACACGATCTTTCCGTCGTCATGTCCGGCAACGGCCCGGCGCCACGCCCGCTCGGGCCGCAAAGCGAACCGCTTTCCATCGTTTCTTTGTCATCCCTCGGATTCGGCGGCATGACCGTGGTGTGGCGCTCCGTGCCGGGCACCGCCTACCGCCTCGAACGGTCCACTGACCTGAAGACATGGACCCCGGCCGGGGTCTCGCCGGATTACCCCGCCATCGGCGACACAACAACGGCCACTTATTACCCTCCTTCCCCCATCCCCCAGCACCTCTGGCTGCGCGTGCGCACTCTCCAGATCCCGTGACAGATCCCGTGACGGAGTTCACCTCATGTTATTTCATTCCACTCATCGTCTGTGCCTGCTGTCGCTGGCGGTTCTCAGTCTTCCGAGTCCGGTGACCGAAGCGGCGATATTCGCGACACGGCCCGAGAATCCAGTGATCGTGGATCAGGATCCTTTCAGCTTGGGGCCAACTGAAGTTCTCGAGTTTCGCGGCCCGGAAGGACCAATCGTATCGATATACGATAGTTCATTTGACTTCTTCTATATCGAAGACCCCAACACATCCCTTTTGGTCCGCTCGATGGCGAGTCCGGTGGATTATCCCGAGTTCCGGGGTTATGCAGCGGCGCTGGCTCCCGGCGCGGTGATCGGGTCGTCCAACTGGCTGGTGGACGAACCGCATGTGGACGCCTGGGGGGAGGCGCGCTGGGGCATGCATGACAACACGGCGGATGAGATCCATCCGGAGAGGGACTATTTTGTCAACAGCAGTCCAAACAGAGGGGAGCTTGCCCTGCAATACCATCCTGCGTTTCAGAACCCGGTGCAACAGGGCGGCCGGCACTTTGCCGGAGTCGGCTGGCAGCGGGGCGATGACTTCCACTATGGATGGGTTGAATTCTCGCTCGTGGACTGGGTGCAAATGAACGTGGTCGCCTGGGCCTGGGAGAGCGAGCCGAACACGCCGATCCTTG
>CAZYHO010000259.1:0-3764 GCA_964647495.1 uncultured Akkermansia sp.
GGGTTCAGCAGGCCTTCGGGCATGAGTGACATCGGGAGTTGTTCGGTGCGGGCGATTTCGGTGTGTTCGACTGTCTGCTCATGACCGATCATTTTGAGGGTGAGTGTGCGATCGGTGCGGGCGGCGATGTTGCCTGCGAGCACGCGTCCGTCTTTCATGGTGACCACGGTCACCTTGTAGTCGTTGGCGAGGATGGCGCCGGGATCGACGATGTTGCTGACGAGATAGGCCAGGTCGGAGCGGCCGCTGCCAGTGAGATCGGGACCGATGCCGATGGGCGGGCCTTCGCCGTAGAGGCGGTGGCATGAGGCGCAGGCGAGATTGAAGAGCGCGCGGCCCCGGGATTTGTCGGCGGCGGCCAGCACGTCGGGCGTGAGGCGGGCCTGCAGGGAGTCCATGAGTTTCTTTTTGTCCTCGCTGGTTTCGCGGAGGCTGCCCCAGACTTCCTCGAGGCGCCGGTTGAGCGCGGGGTCGTTGAAATTCTGGATCTGCCGCACGTGGATGGCGGTGAGGTGGTCGCGGGGGATGCGGCCGGAGTCGAGGTGATCGAGCAAGACCGTGGCGAAGCGGGGCCGGGAGGTGAGGACGTCGAGGACCGCGCCTTTTTCCGCCGGGTAAAACGCGCCGTAACTTTGGCAGAGACGGCGGCCGATGTCAGGGTCGTCGAACAGGGACAGGCCGCGCAGGGCGGTCGGGCTGAGGCCGCGGATGCCGACGAGTTTGAGGCAGATTTCCCGGAGGCCGTCCGCCTTGGCGGTGATGAGTGATTGAAGAGCGCCGGCGCGGGTGGGGATGTCCGTCTGGTCGTCCAGCGCGAGGCGTTTGATGTCTTCGAGGGCCCGGCCGTCACCGAAGAGGATGGCGAGGGCGCGAAGCTGTTCCCGGGTGCGGGCGGCGGATTCAGCTTCCGGCGCGCCATCGGATGTGGCGCGGGCGGCGAAGGCGGGCCAGGCGGCCGGCGCGGACGCTTTGGCCCAGCCTTTCAGGCCGTCGCTGAGGCCCTGCAAAACAACAGGAGCGTCCGCGGTCCCGGCCATGGCGAGCAATTCCTCGATCGCTCCGGCGTCTTTATCGAGATCTTCGGCGCAGCGCCGGACGATGAATTCCCGCACCACGGGGATGCGTGCCAGCGGGAAAAGTTTCACCAGCTCGCGGGGCGGCAGGTCCATGATGCCATACCAATACATGAGCGGCAGATACGGATCGGCCGCGTCTTCGGCCCGCGAGAGCAGCGCCGCGGCGAGGACGGGGCGTTGTTCGGGCGAGAGCGTGCCCAGCGCGGAGGCCAGGGTCAGGCGCAGCGTGGCGCTGTCATGCCTGGCCGCGATGTCGGCGAGGATGCCGCCGGATTTGCCGTCGCCGGATTTGCCGTTCGAGTTGTGCAGGGCTCCCTGGTTCCAGAAGCTCAGGGCGCGGACCGCCCAGGACTGCAACGAGGGATCGGAGGAATCCAGGGCATCCCGAAGGATGAAAGCCAGGTGGTCGTCGATGACCGGGTTTGGTTCCCTGGTGGCTTCGGCCAGATGATGGAGCGTCCACCATTGGTTGAGTTTCCCTGCGGTGGTGGGGGCGGTTTGAAACTGCCGGTAGAGTTGCGGCGCCAGTCCGCCGAGGGCGAGGCCGCGGTGGGCGCGGTCGCGCAATTCAGCGCGCGCCCGGCGCACGAGCCATTCGTTGTCGCTCAGTTGCAGGGACACGAGGGTGTCGTCGCCCGGTGTTGTCAGATCTGTTTCCGTAGGCCGCACCGGATCGCCGTAAGTGATTTTGTAGATGCGTCCGGAATTGCGGTGCACGCCGTCGTCGTCATGGCATTCGCCGATGTCGCTCCAGTCGAGAATGTACACTCCGCCATCCGGGCCATAGGTGATCTCGATGCCTCGAAACCAGGGATCGGTGGTTTTGAGGATGTCGGGTTCGTGGCGGCCGATGTAGCCGCTGCCGTGGCGCTCCAGGCGCTCGACGTTCACGCGGCGGCCGCCGAAGTTGAGGGTCAGCAGTTTGCCGCGCCAGGAAGCCGGCCAGTTCGTGCCGTGGTAAAGCGTCATGCCGACATGGGCGTGGCCGCCGCCCAGCGCATCGGCCGAAGCCGCGCCGTCACGGGAGGCCTGCCAGGCGCCGCCGGTATCCCAATGATAATGGTCGGCGATTTGATCCATGAGCCGATAGGCGCGCGGATTCAGATCCTGGCCGTGCATGCGCTTGAAATGAGCGCCGTGAATGCCGTGCCACAGGTGGCCGATGACGGTATTGATGAAAAAGAGTTCGCCGTGCTGATCCCAGTCATGGCCCCAGGGGTTGGTGGTGCCGGCACAGACGATGTCGAAGACTTTCCGGACCGGATGATAGCGCCAGAGGCCGCCGGCGGTGCCGAGCCGGTCTTTTTCCGGCGTGCCGGGAACCCCGATGTAACTGGTGCTGCTGATGCCGATGCGCCCGTAGAGCCAGCCGTCGGGTCCCCATTTGAGGCCGTTGGCGAAGGTGTGCCGGGACGCGGCCTGGGTGCTGAATCCGTCCAGCATCACTTGTGGCGGTCCGTCCGGCACGTCATCGCCATCGGCATCCGGAATGAAGAGGAGATGCGGCGGACAGGTGGCCCAGAGCCCGCCCAGGCCGCGTTCGATGCCGGTCAGCATCTGAAGAGTGTCGGAAAAGACGGTGCGCCTGTCGTGGACGCCGTCGTTGTCGGTGTCCTCCAAAATGACCACGCGGTCGCGGAGCTGCAGATTGTAGCGCTCGTTGTTGTCGCCATAGGTGAAATTTTCCGCCACCCACAGTCGCCCGCGATTGTCCCAGGCGCAGGCGATCGGATTGTTGACGGCCGGTTCGGCCGCGAACACGGTGGCCTTGAACCCGGGCGGCAACTGCATCCTGGCCAGCGACTCCTGAGGCGAGGGAAAGGGAATGGTGAGCGGCTGGGTGTCCGGCGGCGCCGGAAAATCAGCGGCCTGAACGGCCCAGAACGGAACGAGCAGAGCGAATCGGACAAAAAAGCGCATGGCAGGGGCGAATGAAGTGGAGCCGGCGGCTTGACGGAAAACAGAGCGCACCTTATGCCCTTACAGGCTGCCATGTCCAGACTGTGGATGGGTATGGGTGGCGGCCGGATGAGGAGCTGTGTGCGCGCATGACGTACGACCACCACATTTTTGTTGATTTCGAGAACGTGAGGGAGGCGGATCTCGATCTGCTGGAGGGGCGCCCGATCGCCCTGACGCTGGTTTTGGGGAAACATCAGAAGGCGCTGTCGCTGACGATGGTGGAGGCGTTGCGGCGGCTGCCGCCGGAGCAGGTCACGCTGGTGCAGAGCGCGCTGTCGGGAAAGAACGCGCTGGATTTTGTGCTGGCGTGCCTGGTCGGGCGCGTGGTCGAGCGGCAGGCGGGCATTGCGGTGCATGTGGTGTCGAAGGACAAGGGGTTTGACGCGTTGATCGCACATCTGAAGGAGCGCGATGTCCAGGCGGCGCGTTACGAGTCATTCACGGAGGTGCCGGGTTTCAAGCCGCGGGCATCCGGGAAGGCGCCCAAGCCTGCGCCCAAGTCGGCCGCCAAGCCGCCGCCGCCGCCGCCGCCGGCAAAAAAGGAGGCGAAGAAGAAAGAGGAGCTTTCGCTCGAGGAGAGGGTGGCTTCCCTGGAGAGCCGGCTGCTCAAGGCGAACCATGTGCCACGTCCGAGGAGGCGGTCGACGCTGGGCGGTTACATCAAGAACCATTTTGGCGCCAAGCTGACCGCAATGCAGGTCGAGGAAACCATCGAAGAGCTGATCC
>CAZYHO010000259.1:3864-6978 GCA_964647495.1 uncultured Akkermansia sp.
GCCGCGTATCACGGCGTCACCGGGAGGCGTTCGTTGCCTGTTTCCTGTTTGGCGAGGAGGCCGTTTTGTTTGTAGACTTTGAGCTGGAAGCGGGTGGCGGTGCTGAGGACTCCTTCGATGGTGCTGAGGCGTTCGGCGACGAAGCGGGCGACTTCGCGCAGTGTTTCGCCTGTGACGACGACGCAGAGGTCGTAGCCGCCGCTCATCAGGTAGCAACTGGTGACCTGGTCGAATTTGGCGATGCGGTCGGCGAGGTGGTCGAATCCACCGCCGCGTTCCGGACGGATTTTGACTTCGATAAGGGCGGTGACGCCGTCCTGGCCGCACTTTTCGGGGTCGAGGATGGCCTGGTATCCCATGATGGTGCCGTCGCGTTCCCAGGCGGTGATCTGGGCGTCGATGGCGGCGGGATCGAGAGCGAGCAACTCGGCCAGCTCGGCCGTGGTCAGCTTCGCGTTTTTCTCGATCAATTGGAGGATGGGGGACATGTGCGGGGTGGCGGCGTGCGGAGAGCAGCCGGCGTGGGGTCACGGCTGGCCGAAGCTGATGCCGATCGCCTTGGCCGACAAGACCAGCTCACCGTTCGGATCCACGCTGCGCAGTTTTTCGACGGCCTTGGCGATGGGCACGGAGCCGACGTGGTAGCTTTGGTAACTGACCATGTGGCCGAAGAGGCCCTCCTTGATGAGGCTGACCGCCTTGACACCGAAGCGGATGCCGAGGATGCGGTCGAGGGCGGTGGGTGATCCGCCGCGCTGCAAGTGGCCGAGGATACACGAGCGGGTCTCCTTGCCGGTGCGTTGTTCGATTTCGAAGGCCACCGCGTCCGAAACCCCCTTGAGCCGGATCTGGCCGGCCTCGCCGCGTTCGACGCCGGTGAGCGTGCCGCCGACAGGGCAGGCGCCTTCGGCGACGACGACGAGCGTGCTGTGGTAACCGAGGCGCTCGCGATCGAGCACCGCTTCCGCCACTTTCTCGTGCGTGAATGGAATCTCCGGCACCAGAATCACGTCCGCGCCTCCGGCGATGCCGCCATGCAGCGCGATCCAGCCGGCGTGGCGGCCCATGACTTCGAGGACCATGACGCGCTTGTGGCTGTCGGCCGTGGTGTGAAGGCGGTCGAGGGCGTCGACGACGGAGGTGATGGCCGAATCGAAGCCGAATGTCATGGCGGTGGCGGCGAGGTCGTTGTCGATGGTTTTCGGCACGCCGACGACCTGGATGCCTTCCTGCTGGATCTGGAGCGCGGTGCTCAGGGATCCGTCACCGCCGACGACGATGAGCGCGCGCACGCCGAGGCGGTCGAGTGTGGCGCGGGCCTGTTCGATGATTTCCTTGGGCACGCTGCGGAGGTTGTCCTTTCCGATGATGGAGACGAAGTGGCCTTTGTTGACGGTGCCGAGGATGGTGCCGCCCAGTTTGGCGATGCCGGCGGTTTTGACCGGATCGAGCGCCATGTGGTTGCCCGGCGGGAGCAGGCCCTCGAAGCCGTCGCGAAACCCGACGACATCCCAGCCGAGCTGGTGGGCGGCGCCGGTGACGCCGTGTATGACCGCGTTGAGACCCGGGCAGTCTCCGCCACTGTTCAGGATTCCGATTCGGATTTTGTCGCTCATGGGTGAAAACAGAGAATGCAAGCGGACCGCGTGCCGACCGGCATGGAAATCGGGCGGCGGTGGCGGTCAGGGAGCGGGATCGAGCAGCTCGGCGGCGCTGCCGACGACGCGGCCGCCGGCGTGCCAGTGGTCGTAGCGCGCCCATCCCTGGGCGAGCAGGGCCTCGCCATCGGCGAAGCGGTTTTGTGAGCCGAGAACAACCACGACGAGGCGGCGCGGGTAAATGGTGGCCTGTTCGGCGTTGTGGCGGATGACGATATTCTTGCGCGGAGCGGAGAGGATGAGGCACTGGCCGGCGCGGGCGGTGGTTCCGGTTTTCACGCCGTCGATGCCGGCGCGGCCGAGGGAGGTGTTGGTGTTCTTGAGCAGGAACATTTCGCGCTGCGAGCCGCCGCGGTACACGGTGATGCGGCGCTCGCGCTGCGAGGTGTAGAAACTGAAGGCCGGTTTCTTCTGCGCGTAAAGCGTGAGGCGCGCCATGTCGGCGGCGGTGGAGACTGGCACGTCGCGGCCGCTGTCGAGGCCGTGGGGATTGAGGAATTTCGTGCCGGTCATGCCCAGGGAGGCGGCGAGCGTGTTCATTTGCCGGATGAACGCGGCGTATGGGGAATTGCCGCGGCCGGTGCGGCGCTGGATATCGGCGCCGACGTGCCACGCGAGCGTCTCGGCGGCGATGTTGTCGCTGCCCATCATCGCGCAACTCAAGGCGTCGCGCAGCGTGAGCGTGTCCCCGGGCGCGAAATTGAACGGATTCGGGCTCAGCCTGGCGGCGCTCGGCGGCACCACCGCGCGCTGGCCGAGGTCGGCGCCGGTGCGCTCGGCCCAGTCGAGCACCACGCAGGCGGTCGCGATCTTCGTCAGGCTGGCCACCGGCCGCTTCTTGGCCGCGTTGCTGGCCATCAGGATCTTTTTCGTGGTCGCATCGACCACGATCGACGCATCAATGGCCTGCGCCCGGACGGCGCCCGGGAATCCCGTTCCCGTCATGAACACGAGAAGAAGGCAGACAAGGCGCCATGGAATCAACACGGATCTGAGCATGCTCCCGCGATCGTAGCGGGGGGACAGGAGATGGCAAATGGTTGTGGGCGGAGGGATCAGAGGTCAGTGGTCGGAGGTCGGAGGGCAGAGGGCAGGGATCAGGGATCAGGGGGCAGCCCCCTTTATGCGATCCCCCAGATTTCCAACCGAAAACCTGTGCGGAACGCCGTTGGGTTGGAGTCCCGCCGGTAAGGCGGAATCGTCGGCCCGGAGCAGCATGCAGTGCGGAACGATTTTTCCCACACGGCTCCGCGGCCGGGCCGGCGAGCCGCGGAACTTCTGCGGCGCTCCCGGAGGCGGCACGCGAAGCTCTAGCAAAAGACACTGAGGGACGCAGGGTTTATGCCCGCGAAACACACTAAACACACGAAAACCTCCTTCTTTCCTTTCGTGTGTTTGGCGTGTTTCGCGGGCCACCCAAAACTCTCCCTTGCGAACCATCACGGGGTCTGTCTCC
>CAZYHO010000260.1:0-6975 GCA_964647495.1 uncultured Akkermansia sp.
TGTCCACCCCGAGCACGATCTCGAGGATCGTCAGCGTGATCAGACTAATCCAGATATTCGGGTCGGTGATCCATTCCATGGCGGCCGAGATTCGTGACGGCCCCCATTTCCGTAAAGCGAAATCATGAACCGTCATCGGGGCGCGCCGCAGCTCGCGCCATCCGGGGCATCGCGGAGTGGAGTCCCGCCTTCAGGCCAATACCGTTGAATCAACCGCGAATGAAGGTATTGGCCGCCAGGCGAAAACGCGATGCCGCTCGAGGATGAACCAGGCTTTTCACCTCTTGTTCACACCTCGATCGGGTGGATGCCGTGAGGCACGCAAGAGGACTTGCGGGAAACCCGACGCGCTCCTTGATGTCACCCGGTCCGGTACAACCACTCTCCGTCCGCCATGCCCCGACGCGAATTCCAGTTCATCGAAGGCCCGTCAAAGAAGTTCTGGGCCATCGAACTTGAGGGCGCCGCATTCACCGTTCATTTCGGCCGCATTGGCACGGCCGGACAGGCACAAAAGAAAGAATTCGCCACGCCCGAAGCCGCGAAGAAGGAGCACGACAAGCTCATCGCCGAAAAGACCCGCAAAGGCTACACCGAGACCGACGGCGCCGCCGCGACGACACCTGTGCCGGCCGCCGTCGTGAAATCCGGCGCCGCCGTTCCCCGGCCGCGGCGCGCCAAAGCCGGCGATCTACCCCCGGACGCCGGAGCGGTCGATGAAGACTCCCCCGCCACTGTCGCGGTGACCGCCGGCGATGACCGTCCGCCCCGGCAGGCCCGGCAAATCCAGCCGCCCACCGCCTCCACGCCGCCGGCGCCGGAACGCCGGACCCACCTGCCGGCCACGGAATACCGGCGCGCCGGATGGCTGCCGTGGACACCGCTGCCGGAACCGCCGGTGGAGGCATTCGATCTGGAAAAGTGCCTCGGGAAACTGGAAAAAGTGCTGGATGGCGATTACTTCGGTTACTGGTCGCTTCGAGTGGTGATTCCGTCCACCGCCTCTCCGGAGGAAGCCTGTTTCTGGATCACGGTTCAGGGTGGCCTGCTTAATCAGCAGACAGATTTCCCGACTGTCGTGCGCCACCTTCGCGCCATCGATTTCAGCCAACGCCCGGCTCCTGCCGAAATCGGGCGGAAGCTGCAGTCGAGCGAGAATGTGTCCCTTCAGACGTGCGGCCTGCTCCGGGCGTTGATCGACGCCGATGCGATCGCCGACCTGATCCTCGCACACACGCGAGCATCGACGGCTGCCGCCACGTCGGGCTGGGTTCCGTGGAAAGGTCTGGGTTGCGAGGGCGGCGCGGGATTTCGTGACTACGTGGCTCCCTACCTGTCCACACAGCAGCGGTCGGCCTTGGCCGAGCGCCTTTCGCGTCAACTGCGCGGCGAGCCCGCAGGCACCCACCTCTGGGACCGCCTGGTCGAAATGATTTCCAGCGTGGGTGGATCCGCGGCCTGTGCGGAAGCGATCGCCGCGCTGCCGGACAATGCCTGGGCATCGAACTGGGGACGGGCCCACTTCGATGACCTCGCCGGGCTGCCGTCAGCCGAACGCTTTGCCGAAGAGGTCCTCAGGCTGGTGAAGACCATCCGGACGCCTTCGGACGCGCGTCTCTGGCTCGTCGCGACCGATTGGCGCTCGCCGGGGTTGATCGCCGACGCCGTGTGCCGGCAGGGGTCGAAGGCGGACGCCGAAGCGATGGCCCGTGTCCTCTCTCTCGTGGAGGCGCCTGAGGCGGCGCTCCCGATGCTCCGCGTGCAAGCGGAATCCAAGGCGCCGGCGGTCGCGTTGGAGTGGTTCGCGCGCTACCCGGTGCATGCCGCAGTCGGCCTCGCGCCGGTGGCCGCGGAAGCTGCCGGAAAACTTGGATCGGCCGCCCGCTCATTTCTCGACAACCTCCGCCGCTCGGGCCGCACCGATGTCCTGGAGGCGGCGCTCGCGCATCTCGAGCCCGACACCGCCGCGTTCCTCCAACGCGAGGTCATCGATTCGGTCGAAGCCACCTTGCCCGAGATCGCGGAGGCGGATCTGCCGGCGGCCATGCGCGAGGCCCTCGCCGGACTGAAACCAGGAAAACCCGTCCCCTGGCTGACGGTGGCCGCGCTCGCCCCCATCCGCGTGGGCTCGGCGCGGCTCGGCGCAGCGGCGGTGGAGCGCGTGCTTTCCGGCATGCGAACCGCCGCACTCGCCGAGGCGGCCCCCGTCGCATCGGCGCTCAAATCGACCGCCGATGCGGGCTCGCTCGACGCTTTCGTGTGGTCGCTTTTTTCCCGGTGGCAGGCTGCCGGCGGGCCATCGAAGGACAAGTGGGCGATGGCTGCTCTCGGCCACCTTGGAAACGACGCGTCCGTGCTGAAGCTCGTGCCGCTCGTCCGCGAGTGGCCCGGCGAAAGCCAGCATCAGCGCGCCGTTTTCGGCCTCGAGGTGCTGCGCAAGATCGGCACCGACGCGGCGCTCATGGGCCTCAACGGCATCGCGCAGAAGGTGAAATTCCGCGGACTGAAAGAGAAAGCGCTGGCGCTCATGGAGGACATCGCCGCTTCGCGCGGCCTGACGCGCGATGAACTCGCCGACCGCATCGTGCCCGACTGCGGACTCGACGCGCACGGCAGCCGGATCTTCGATTTCGGCCCGCGGCAGTTCCGTTTTGTCCTCGGCCCAGGCATGAAACCGCTTGTGCGCGACGCCGCCGGCAAGGCGAAACCCGAGCTGCCCGCCCCCGGCAAGACGGACGATCCCCCATTGGCCGAAGCCGCGGTGGCCGAGTGGAAACTGCTGAAAAAAACACTGCGCGAAACATTGAAAGTGCAGGCCGACCGGCTCGAGGACGCCATGATTTCCGGCAGGCGCTGGTCCGCGCCCGACTTCGACGCGCTGCTCGTGCGGCATCCGCTCATGGTCAATCTGATCCGCCAGCTCCTCTGGTCGGCCTACGGCGAGGACGGCCGCCCGCGCCTGCTCTTCCGCGTCACCGAGGACCAGACGCTGGCCGACGAAAACGACGCAACAGTCGCGCTGCCCGCGGAGTGCTCGGTCGGCATCGTCCACCCCGCCCACTTGACCGACGCCCAGCTTTCGTCCTGGGGCCAGGTCTTCTCGGATTACGAAATCATCCCGCCATTCCAGCAGCTCGCCCGCCGCATCTGCCGCCCGGCGCCCGACGATCTCGGCCGGACCGCCATCACGCATTTTGCCGGGCCGCACGTCCCGGGCATCGTCGTGTACGGCATGCTCGAACGCAGCCACTGGAATCGCGACAGGCCGGCCGACGCCGGCGGCTTCATGCAGCACTCGAAACCCTTCCTCGCCGCGGGCATCACCGCCTTCATCGCTTACGATCCAGGCATGGGGATCGGCTATTACGAGGAACCGCAAACACTCCGCGAGATCTACTTCGTGCCCGGCCACATCAAACCGGAATACTGGGGCGACCACAAGAATCGCCTCAAGATCCAGGACGTCGATCCCGTGGTTCTCAGCGAGGTGCTGCGCATCGCTGAGGCCATCGTCAGCAAGGCGGAGTAACACGCGCGGCCATGGATCTTCGTCTTCGGCCTCCGCACAAATCGTCCGCCTCCTGCTCGGACGCCTTCTGGAGCACGATGGCAGCGCGGCATGATCTGGTTCTCGGGTAGGGCGGCGCGTCCCGCGCCGTGTGCGCGCACACGTGTGCCGCTTCAAGGATCGGGACGTTCGATGGACGGGGCGCGACGCCCCGTCCGGCGGGCAAGATGCGCCGCCCTACCCGAGAACTGCCAAATCGCCTGCGGAAGTCCCATTGATTCCCATCCCTGTCGTTAAAACATCTTAGGTCATTGGCGAATTATTCTTGGCCGCGTTCCTTGAATATCGCTTTGGCGCATCCTCCAATGAGCAGAAGTTGCATGAAGTTAAGCCGGAAAACGAAAACATGCCGGCGGCTTGAATTCCGCGAGAAGCTCACTGGACTTCTCTCAATCGGAAATAGAGGCCCGTATCAGCAATGATAAACTCGGTTGCGTACTTTTCGCTCACCGCCACGAAGGGTTCCCCTGACTGCGTCCACAACGCCAGGTCGTCTGAGGATTCGAGAACATACTTTCGACCAAGCACCACGTATTGCTCTACAATAATCCGACTTGTCCTGATCTCAACCCGTGGCTCGAACGGCGGGGAAGCGATGAGGATTTCCGGAGGGTCCGTGTCGGAATAACCGCTGCCTGCTGCGTCGATTGTGATCTCCGTCACCCGTCCATTCGCGATAACAGCTGAAGCAGTGGCCCCTGAGCCCGTGCCCGATTTGATAAGCACAATCGGGGGAGAGACATACCCGCAACCCGGATCGTTGATGATAGCCCCAACCAGGAACCCGTTGACGATCAGTGGTGTCGCCTTGGCCTGGTGGGGGGTGCAACCTGATTCGTACTCGTGCAAGGCTTTGACTTCAGACTCAGTGAGCGCGCGACTATAGATTCTGACGTCATCGACACTTCCATTCAGAGATGTCCCGAAGTGGGGATTTCCCCCAACCCTCACAGGTTGGGGGCCGGAGGAGATGATGCCAGTGGTCGCCAAACTGCTCGCCTTTATGCCGTCGATATAACCCACCTGCTTTTCTCCGTCCCAAGTCATCACAATGTGATGCCAACGATCAGTGGATAGGGCCATAGCTGATACTACAGTATGTTCGCCGTTGTTTGTGAAGAGGGCGGTCCGTAACTTCCCATCCGTCTGCACCTGCACTACCCACTGGCGACCAGTTAATCCATCCTTGCCAAGCAAATCTACGAAGGGATCGGAGGTTTCCCACGAGGTGGCTTTCACCCAAATCGCAACGCTTCCTTTCGGCGGCGCAAATGCCGCGTCGTTTGGAAGTTCGATATGCTGATAAGCCCCTGCTAAAGAGAAAGCCGATGTTGCCACGCCGAATCTGTCCACGGCGGAGGACGCTGCAACCGCCGTTGCATCAAAACCATTCCCTGTAACGTCATTCGCGTTTCCATTGAAAGGGTAATACGCCAGGAGTCCGTTGGTCAGCCAGTTTTGGGCGTGGGCTTGCGTGAGGAGTGCCCAGAGTCCGGCTAAAAGGATAATGCTGTTCCGTTTGTTCATCTGGAAGTTGATGGGTTGGCGGAGTACACTGCCAAGAATTTGCTTCGAGGGGCGGGCAGGCAGATTATGGGCTCGGGTCATGGTGGTGGTGAGGGGGAGGGGTGAGAAGGGTCTGGGGGGAGAGAGGGGAGTGATGAGGGCAGGAGCGGCGGGGTTGGGACGCTTTCGGGTGGAAGCTCGGTGGGGTTGGCGGGGAAAACGGCGTGAGGATAGTGCGAATGACGCACAATTGTGCACAATACACAATCAGTAAGGTGAGGTGGCCTCTTTCGTCAACTTCCTTTCTTGAGTGCCGGTGTCCCGATGAACAGGTGTCTGGATCGAGTTTTGGGCGGCGGGTTTCTGCCGGGCTCAATTGGGGTCGAGGACGAGGACACGCGCTTCGTCGAGGCGGATTTCTGTGGGTGTTCCTGATTTTTCATTCCTGGTTACCCATCTTCGACATCCGACCTTTGACCTCCGACCTCATGCGCAGGCTTCAGCGGTGCGCCTTAAGCAACTCCGCTTCCGTCGGTACCACTGCTTTCAACCCGCTGACCGGGCGCTGGACGATCTTCAATCCTTGCGGCAGTGCGATGGCCTCCGGCGTGCAATCCTTCACATAAATCACGGACTCCATCGGGTGAAATTCCTCAACTTCCGCCATACCGTCCGAATCATTCACAAATACACAATCTTCAAACACACAATTCCACGTCTGAAGAAGCATGCTTGCCGGCACCTTGCAGTTCAAGAACCGACAATTCGCCCAAATAAAATGATTCCCGCTTAACAGTTCCGACGGCTGATGCTTCTCGTATAAAACATTTCCAAACTCGATTTCAGAAAAAACACACCTCTCTGCACGAAAACCAAAATCCCAAATCTTGATCTTATCAGGCCCAAATTTTTTCTTAAAAATGCATTCCTCCATATGAAATCTCTTGTCGTGCAAACCACCACCCCACCAAATCCCTCCTTGCGTGAGAAGACAATGATCCATCTTACACTTGATGAAAAAATAGAGGGCGCCTTGCTCCAACTCGAAAATCAGATTCTCGAAGTGACTTTTACTGGCCACGAAGATTCCAGCCGATACAAAAATCCGACCATCTTCCTCGCCTTTCCAGTAGTTTTTCGCCAATACCATTACCCTTGGCAATTCATTATAGTAGATTTGTGACTTCTCCCGATGACCGATTCGGATCGGCTTGCGGACAACCTCTTCCGATGCACGGATCGTCATCGATTCCATCCATTCGGAATCCTTGAAGGGATCCCTCCTCACCGGAGGATTGCTCTCATTAACCCATATTTTCCATGCTTCTTCCAATTCCTTCCGAACCGCCACCTTGGTCTTGTCATCCATCGGCGGTGTCTCGTCAGGTGAAGCCTTTTGCTCAACCATCGGAACCGCATTCACGCTCCGAGCGATTCTCTCCCATCCTTTCCTGAACGCCAACGCCTCCTCGATCTTTCCCGCTTTGGTGAGAGCGACTTCCCGCCCACGGACCTTCCTGGAGTAATTGCCTATAATTCTGGCCCGGCTCGTCTCCAATTCCCTGTCCAGTTTTTCGAGAGCGCCTGAATAAATCGATCGAAGGTTCACCAACTCAGAGTCGCCTTGGTCCGTTACACCGCCTGATTTCTCCACTTCGTCAATCTCTTTCCGAAGAGACAGAACCATATCCAGATTTCCTTCCGAAGTCACCTTCTTTTCGAGGTTTCTCAACGCAGTGGCATACTTCTTTGCAAGATCAGTCTTTTTGGACTTGATCTCAATATCAACATCCACCAACTCTTTTTTCGCCTCCTGGAGCATCCCGTCAGCAGGCTCCACCGTTTCATCCCCTGAGACGCTTCCCGCAAATACCATCAGCGCTCCCGCCAACAATAATCGG
>CAZYHO010000261.1:0-6956 GCA_964647495.1 uncultured Akkermansia sp.
CGTTTTCGAGGGCGCAATCCTGGCGGATGCGGCCGACGGCGCAATCGTCCTGGCCAGCGAGGTCGAGCGGCATGGGGTATTGATTGGCGGCCGGATCATCGGCGAGGCGGAGGCCGGGCGAGGCGGCGAACACGGCGCGGGCGGCCTCCGGGGTGACCGGTTTTTCGAACTGGGCGCTGATCGCCAGGCTGTGGGCGCGGAAGACCGGGACGCGCACACAGGTCACCGAAGCGCGGAAAGCCGGGTGGTGCATGATTTTGCGCCCTTCGTTCTCGAGTTTCATCTCTTCCCTGGTGTAGCCGTTGTCGAGGAAGGCATCGACGTGGGGCAGCACGTTGAAGGCGATCTGGTGCGGATACACGGCGGGCGGCGCGGCGACGCGCGCGTCGTCCCACGCGCCTGTGGTCTCCGCGGCCCACTGGCGTGACTGCGCGGCCAGCTCTTCGATGGCCTGCGCGCCGGTGCCGCTGACCGCCTGATACGTGCTCGCGAAGACGCGCGTCACGCCGAACGCCTGATGCAGCGGCCAAAGCGCCATCAGCGCGATGGCGGTCGAGCAATTCGGATTGGCAACGATCCGGCGCGGGGCATTCCGCGCGTCGTCCGGATTGATTTCGGGAATGACGAGCGGGACGTCCGCCTCGAGGCGGAAGGCGGACGAATTGTCCACCACCCAGGCGCCGGCCGCGGCCGCGTGCGGCGCAAATTCCCTCGAAACCCCGCCGCCCGCGCTGAAAAGCGCGATGTCCACCCCGGCGAATGATTCCGGCGTCAACTCACGCACGGCCCACTCCGCGCCGTTGAACATGGCCTTCCTGCCCGCCGAACGTTTGCTCGCAAGCAACGACAGCCGGCCGGCCGGAAACCGGCGGCGCTCCAGACAGCGGATCATCTCGACACCCACGGCTCCCGTGGCGCCGACGATGGCGACGTGCAGTTGTCGATCACTCATGAATATGGTTGGGTTCGTGCATGGGCAAAACTCGAAACACGGCCGCGGCGCGTGGTGGCAAAAAAACGAAGCGAAACCGGTCGCGCGAGCCGCGCAAACATTCCGGGGCAGGGGAACGCGCGCTGACGATCGAGGTTTTGGTCCGGGAGCAGCGGCTCCGTCTCAAGCGAGGTGACACCGTGCTCATGTGCTGCGCGATTTCCACCTCGAAATGGGGGCTCGGCTCCGAACCGGGCAGCAACCGCACGCCGCTCGGTCGTTTCCGCATCGCCGAAAAACATGGAGCGGGCGCCCCGTTCGGCACGATCTTCAAAAGCCGCCGCCCGGCCGGCCGCTGGCGCCGGGGCGGCCGCGTCCTGCCCGACGACCTCATCACCAGCCGGCTGCTCTGGCTCGACGGCCTCGACAAACACAACGCGAACACCTACGAGCGCTACATCTACCTCCACGGCACCAACCAGGAACACCTGCTCGGCACGCCGCACAGCCATGGATGCGTGCGGCTCTCCAACGACGCGGTCATCGACCTGTACGATCTCGTGCCCGTGGGGACCGAGGTCGTCATCCGATAAACCTGAATTCGGGAATGGGATGGAACAGAAGGAAACAAAGGCAACAAAGGCTGAGTCAGTTAGAGGAACAGATCGTCTGGCCCGGTCGCTCACGCTGCGGGGGACGGACCAGAATGACGCAACTCGTTCCTGCTTCGCTTCCTTCGCTGCCTTCTGTTCAAATCAATTTCCCCTTCAGGTTCATCGCGTCCAGCAGCGTCGCCGCCATGTCGGACGGGCTGTCGGCCACGGCGATGCCGCATTCGCGCAGGACCGCCTTTTTGGCCGCGGCTGTGTCGTCGGCGCCGCCCACGATCGCGCCGGCGTGGCCCATGCGGCGGCCGGGCGGCGCGGTGGCTCCCGCGATGAACGCGGCGATCGGTTTGCGGCAATTGTCTTTCGCCCACCTGCCGGCGTCGACCTCGCCGCTGCCGCCGATTTCGCCGATCATGATGATGGCGTCGGTTTCCGGGTCATCGTTGAAGAGACTGATCACATCGGTGTGGGACAACCCGTGGATCGGATCCCCGCCGATGCCGATGCATGTGCTTTGGCCATGGCCGCGGCTCGTAAGCTGCCACACGGCTTCGTAGGTCAGCGTGCCGGAGCGCGAGACCACGCCGATCCGGCCTTTC
Organism: uncultured Akkermansia sp.; assembly: GCA_964647495.1. Classification (GTDB taxonomy): domain Bacteria; phylum Verrucomicrobiota; class Verrucomicrobiia; order Verrucomicrobiales; family V1-33; genus CAJBME01. The sequence continues at coordinate 2,139 of CAZYHO010000261.1, forward strand.
TTGTGGATGTGGCCGGGCGCGATCCCGATGCGGCAGCCGCCGTGCGACTGCGGGCCGGCGCCGGGCGTCACGATGCCGGGGCAATTCGGGCCGATGAGCCGCGTCGTCGACTGCCCGCGCAGCACCTCTTTGACTTTCATCATGTCGTTGACGGGAATGCCCTCGGTGATCGCGACCACCAGTTCGAGCCGCGCCGCCACGCCTTCGAAGATGGCGTCCGCGGCAAACGCGGGCGGCACAAAGACCGCCGCCGCCGTGGCCCCGGTCTCGCGCACCGCCTCCTCCACCGTGTCGAAGACCGGCACTCGGGCCGCGCCGTGCTCGAAAAACTGGCCGCCCTTGCCCGGGGTCACGCCGGCCACCACGGCCGTGCCGTAGTCGAGGCTGGCGCGCGCATGGCGGCCGCCGAATTCACCGGTGATGCCTTGCACGAGAACACGAGTCTGCGGGGTGACGAGAATAGCCATGGGGAAAAATTCGGGAAGTCGTTCGTTTTTGTGATCAGGCGGCGGCGGCCGCCACCACGGCCTTGGCGGCCACGGTCAGGTCGTCGGCCGATTCGATCCGCAGGCCGCTCGCCTCCAGCGTGCGCTTGCCGGCCTCGAAGTTGTTGCCTTGCAGCCGGACGACCAGCGGCAACGAAAGACCCACCTCGCGGGCCGCGGCGACGATGCCCTCGGCGATCACATTGCAGTCCATGATGCCGCCGAAAATGTTGACCAGGATCGCTTTCACCTTCGGGTCGGACAGAACCAGCTTGAAGGCGGCCACCACCTGGTCCTTCGAGGCGCCGCCGCCGACATCGAGGAAATTCGCCGGCTCGCCCCCATGCAGCTTGATGATGTCCATGGTCGCCATCGCCAGGCCCGCGCCATTGACCAGGCAGGCGATGCTGCCGTCCAGGCCGATGTAATTCAGCTCGTGCTTCGAGGCCTCCACATCCCGCGGATCCTCCTCGCTCAGATCGCGCATGGCCGCGATCTCCTTCTGCCGGTAAAGCGCGTTGTCGTCGAACCCGAATTTCGCGTCCAGCGCCAGGATCCGGCCGTCCGGCGTCTCGACCAGCGGGTTGATCTCGACCATCGAGCAGTCGCACCGCACGTACAGCGTATAGAGCGCGTTGAGCACCTTGTGGAAGGCGGTGAGCTGCGACGACGGCAGCCCGATGCGCTTCGCCACGGCGCGGCTCTGGTACGCCTGGAGCCCGAGCAGCGGGTGGATCGTCTCGCGGATGATCTTTTCAGGCGAACGCGCGGCCACCTCCTCGATGTCCATGCCGCCTTCCCGGCTCGCCACCACCACCGGCCGCGACGACCGCCTGTCGAGCAGGATCGCCAGATAGTATTCGTGCGCGATGTCGACCGACTCCGCCACCAGCACCTTGTTCACCTGCTTTCCCGCGTCGCCGGTCTGTTTGGTCACCAGCGTCTGGCCCAGCATCCGCCCGGCCACGGCCCCGGCCTCCTCGGGCGTCCGCACCAGGTGCACCCCGCCCTGAAAGCCGTTCTTGAACGTCCCCTTGCCCCGCCCCCCGGCATGAATCTGCGCCTTCACCACCAGACCGGCCCCGCCCAGCTCGCGCGCCGCCACCTCCGCCTCCACGGCCGTCGCCGCCGCCAGCCCGCGCGGCGTCGGCACCTTGAACTGCTCAAACAACTGCTTGGCCTGATACTCGTGAATATTCATCCGGTTGGGTCGAATCGCGACCGCCGAGACTAGAAGCGATGCCGATGCCGTCAAGCGGACGCGGCCAGCGTGTTCATCCCTCTTCGTCGACGCGTTCGTCGCGCTGGTAGATGGGGAGCTGGCGGTAGGGCACGGTGAAGGCGAGGACCATCATGCTGGTGGAATAGACACGCCCGTAGCTTGTGCCTTCCCAATCGCCGTCCGATTCCTGTTCGCCCAGGTAGTGGTCGTACATCCAGTCGGCGTAAGTCTGCCAGTATTTGCCGCCCATCTGGAACATGGCCTGGGCGTTGTAATAGTTTCCGTAGTACTCGAACTGGTTTCCCGGCAGTCTCCTGAAATTCCTGAGCACCCAATCGGCGCCTCTGGTGACGAGCGGATCGTCGAATTTCCCGCAGACGCACAGGCTGAGAAGCGCGGCGCCGGTGAGTGTGTCCGCGTGGTCGCTGTCGCCCATGTAGCCGAAGTGGCCGTTGCGTTTGTGCTGGCGGCGCAGGACGTAGGCCACGGCCGAATCGATGGCCTCCTTCGGCACGGGCGCCCCGTTCAGTTTCGCCGAGCGCAGGCTCATCAGCGCCCAGCCCGAGCAGGAGAGGTCGCTGTCGGTCGAGTTCGGGAAATACCGCCAGCCGCCCTGGTGATCGAGATCCTTGCGCACCGCCTGCGCGTCGAGCAGCACGCGGACACCGGCCGCGAGCGCCGGGTCGATCCGTCTCTGGCGCTCCGGGGTGACCATGCCCGAACATTCGCTCAGGAAGAGTGTGCTGATGTTGTGCGCGTACATCGGCCCATGCCCGTGATCCCCGGACTCGATCAATCCGTTGTCCTTCGCCTGCCGCAGCGCAAAATCGATCCGCCGGTCGATGGCCTGCCCGTATTTGCCCACCCCCGGACGATGGCCGGTCGAAAGCAGCGCCAGCCCGACCAGCGAGGAAATCCCGGTCGACCGCCCGTACGCGCCGTCGGGAAACGTCCCGGTATCGCGATCCTCCTGGGAAAGCAGATAGTCGAGCCCGCGGTCTACGCTCGCCTCGATCTCCTTGCGCCGCCGCTGAAACGCATCCACCGGCACCGGCGCCGCCACGGCCACACCCGGCCACCGGTACCCCAACAGGGTTCCGGCCGCTGACGCAACAAGCGCACGACGTGTCATCATGACCGGCCCACCATCCACTCCCACGCCGCCCGCGTCAACGGCCACACTCGCCATGAGCCGCCCACCCGCCTATGAGCGCCGCTCCGCAGTGGACCTGTCCCTCTGCACCTGCCCGCACGCTTGCCGATTTCCATCCATCCCGCGAAATCATCGCCCCACCTCGCCCGAAGCCGTCCGAATCTGGCGCACCCGGCAGGATTCGAACCTGCGACCCGCGGATTAGAAATCCGCTGCTCTATCCACTGAGCTACGGGTGCCGGTGAAGTGAGGCGCGCGGCGGCACGGGCCGTGCAGAGGCGGTACTGTATTCACGGACCGTGCGGCGCCAATGGCAAATGGCGGCGCGCAGGAGGCCCCGATCATTGGCAAACGCGGGTTGAGAGGCGGGGAATCCTGAGCGTGGCTGCCACCGGCCAGTTCGACTTCGTTCTGGCCAATCCGCCATTCAACGTCAACGCCGTGGACAAGGAGCGGCCGAAGGATGCCGCCGGCCCCGGCCGCCGCTTCCCGTTCGGCCTGCCGATGCCCGACAACGCGAACTACCTCTGGATTCAGCGCTTCCACTCCGCCTTCAACCCCAAGAGCCCCGCCTGATTCGTCATGGCGAACTCGGCATCGGACGCCCGTTCCTCCGAGCAGGAAATCCGGCAAAAGCTCATTGAAAGCCGCGCCGTGGCCGTGATGGTCGCCGTCGGCCCGAACATGTTTCATACGGTGACGCTTCCCTGCACCCTCTGGTTTCTCGACAAAGGCAAGGCGACCACGCCGCGGAGAGACGCCTTTCTCTTCCATCGATGCCCGCCACATCTACCGGCAGGTGGACCGCGCCCATCGCGACCGAACACCCAGGCCCACAAACTGAAAGCCACGATTGCCCGCAACGTCACCGAAGTCCTCGAAGTATGAAGACGGAAATCATTCAAACCCTCACCGCCACCTTTGAGGCGCACGCCCAGCAGACCGAACAAGGCGTGGAATACTGGCTGGCCCGCGATCTTCAACAGCTTCTCGGCTACGACGAATGGCGCAATTTCACGGCGGTGATGTCGAAGGCCAAAACAGCTTGCGCAGTATCCGGCCACCGCGTCGTCGACCATTTTGTTGACGTCAACAAAATGGTCGAGCTTGGCTCGGGCAGCCAGCGCCAAGTCGAGGACATCATGCTCACCCGCTATGCCTGCTACCTCATCGCGCAGAATGGCGATCCCAGGAAACCGGAGATCGCCTTCGCCCAGACCTACTTTGCCGTTCAGACCCGCCGGGCCGAATTGATTGAGCAACGGCTGTTGGAGGCTGAGCGCGTCAGCGCGCGCCGGAAATTGAGCGCCACCGAGAAGGAACTCTCGGCTGTCATTTTCGAGCAGACCGGCGGCAGCGACAACTTCGCCGTCATCCGCAGCAAGGGAGATCAGGCCCTCTTTGGGAAGACCACCCACGCCATAAAGGCGCATTGGAAAGTGCCGGACACACGCCCGCTCGCAGATTTCGCTCCCACCATCATCCTGAAAGCCAAGGACTTCGCCGCCGAGATCACCATCTTCAATTCCCGCGAGAAAAAGCTGCGATCGGAAGGAGCCATTTCCAGCGAGCACATCACCAACAATCAGGCGGTGCGCAGGACGCTGCTCGAACGCGGCATCCGGCCCGAATCGCTGCCGCCAGCCGAGGACGTGAGGAAAGTCGAACGCCGCCTGACTTCCGAAGAAAAGAAGTCCCTCAAGAAGCCGGATAGCCTTGGCAAACCCAGGACGAAATGAAAACCGTCGATCGCAAAGCCTCGATCGAGGAGTTCGACAATCTCAACGCCCAGGCCCGTGAACTGGAAGCCACGATTGCCGGCAACGTCACCGAAGTCCTCGAAGCATGAGTGATCCTGAACAGCCCGAACTTCCCGATTCCGCCCCCTCTGCAGCCGGGAGAGGGCAGGGTGAGGGGGCAGCGAAGCCGCTTGGGCAGTTCCTCGTCTATCAGGCCGA
>CAZYHO010000262.1:0-5449 GCA_964647495.1 uncultured Akkermansia sp.
GAGGACGTGATCGTGACCAACCACGGCAAACCCGTCGCCTTTATTCGAGGCTTTGAGAATGAAGATGACTATTTGGAACATCGGCTTCTCAACGACCCCCGATTCCAGGAGATAGTGGAGAAGGCTCGCAGCGACTATCGTGCTGGCCGGGTGACACGCCTTGAGGACATCGACAAGTGACCATGCTCGCTTCGGAGAGCCGGGATGCTCGCGAGACGTTCCGCAGGAGGAGGGGGGGGGAAGGCCAACACCCAGAGGTCGGAGGTCGGAGGTCGGAGGTCGGGGGGCGATCTGCGATGGCCATCGCGGGATGGACAGCGGCGCGCATCGCGATAGACTGGCGGCATGTTCGATTTTCTGGCTGAATCCCGGCGGGATCGGGCGGTGCTGTGCGGCCCCGGCCATTCGCGGCGCGAGTTCCTGCAGGTCGGCGTGCTGTCGGCGCTCGGGCTTTCGCTTCCGCAGATGCTGGCGGCGGAGGCCTCCGGTGTGGCGCGATCCGGATCCGACAAGAAGTCGTGCATCATGATCTTCAATCTGGGGGCTCCGAGCCACATCGATCTGTGGGACATGAAGCCGGACGCGCCGCTGGAGGTTCGGGGGCCGTTTTCGCCGATCCGGACGAAAACGGATGCGTTCGAACTTTCCGAACTCCTCCCGCTGCACGCGAAGCTGGCGGACAAGTTCTCGCTGGTGCGTTCGTGCCATCACGATGGCGCGGCGGTGCATGACGCCGGCTGGCAGATCATGCAGACCGGGCGGCGGTTCACCGGCGGGATTCACACGCCGCATGCCGGCTCGGTGGCCAGTTATCTGCAGGGCCGGCGGACCGACCTGCCGCCGTTCGTTGTGCTGCCGCAATTGATGGGGCGGGGCGGCGGCAACCTGCCGAACGGCCAGGCGGGCGGCTTCCTCGGCAAAGCGCACGATCCGTTTGCCCTGATGGCCGATCCGTCGCAGGCGGATTTCCGCGTGCCGGACCTGCTCCCGCCCGACCAGATCGGCGCGGCGCGGCTCGACCGGCGGCGGCGGATGCGCGACATCGTCGAGGGGGCGGTGCGCGAGTTCGAGGCCAGCGAGGACGCGCGGCTGATGGACGAGAATTTCCACGCCGCTTTCCGCATGATGACGAGCGCGCAGGCGCGGCAGGCGTTCGCGCTCGCGGACGAACCGCCGGCGGTCCGCGAAAGGTACGGCATGAACCGGTTCGGCCAGTGCTGCCTGCTCGCCCGGCGCCTCATCGAAAACGGCGTGCGCTTCGTCACCATCAACACGTTTCTCACGGTCTTCGACGAAATCACCTGGGACATCCACGGCTCGAAGCCGTTCACCTCGATCGAGGGCATGAAAGACATCGTCTGCCCGATGTATGACCAGGCGTACAGCGCGCTCATCGAAGATCTGCATCAGCGCGGGATGCTCGATGACACGCTGGTGGCCTGTCTCTCCGAATTCGGCCGCACGCCGAAGGTGAATCCGGCCGGCGGCCGCGACCACTGGCCGCAGTGCTTCACCACGTATTTCGCCGGCGGCGGCGTCAAGGGCGGACGCGTCGTCGGCAAGAGCGATCCGATCGGTGGCTTTCCCGCCGAGCGTCCGGTCGCGCCCGGTGACATCGTGGCCACCGTGTTTCACAGCCTCGGCCTGGACCACAAGGCGCATCTGCCGGGACCGGGCGGCCGGCCGTTTTTCCTGACCGACCTCGGCACCGAGCCGGTTCGTGAATTGTTCGCATGATGGCCGCGCCCCCAACCCCGCCTCAACCCTCGCTGCTTCTTATGTTTTTCTGGCGTAGCCTTGGTGGTTTTGTCGGACTTGTCGGACGGGTCAGACTCGTCGGACTCGTCGGACTTTTTGCTGGTTTTGGCGGGGTGGCCGGGGCGGGTGAGGCGCCCTCGTTTTTGCATGATGTGTTGCCGGTTATTTCAAAGGCCGGCTGCAATACCGGCGGCTGCCATGGCGCTATTGCGGGGAAAGGCGGGTTCCGGCTATCGCTTTTTGGTTATGACCCGGAGAAGGACTATCTGACGATCACGCGCGAGGTTCGCGGCCGTCGCATCGAGCTGAGCGATCCCGCGCGCAGCCTGTTGCTCACGAAACCGACGACCGCCGTGCCGCACAAGGGAGGCCGCCGCATCGACACCGACTCCGAGGACTATCGCATCCTCGCCGGGTGGATCGCCGCCGGCGCGCCGCCACCACGCGCCGACGATCCCGCGGTGACCGCGCTCGAAGTCAGCCCGGCCGAATGCGAACTCGCTCCCGGCCAGACCCGCGAACTCACCGTGCATGCCCGCATGAGCGACGGCACCCGGCGCGATGTCACGCGCTGGACGAAATTCACGTCGGCGGACGAGGCGGTGGCCACGGTCGATGACCGCGGCACGCTGACCGGCATCGCGCATGGCGCGGGCGCGATCACCGTCTGGTATTCATCGCAACTCGCCACCGCGCGCGTCATTTCACCGTTCCCGCACGCCCTCGACGACTCGGTTTACTCCGGCGCGCCGCGCTCGAGTTTCATCGACGACCATGTGCTCGCTCATCTGCAAAAGCTGCGGCTGCGGCCGTCCCCGCCGGCTGATGACGCGACTTTCGTCCGCCGCGCGTTTCTCGACACGATCGGCCGGCTGCCGACGCCGGACGAGGCGCGCGCTTTCGCCGCCGACGCGGCGCCGGACAAGCACGCGCGGCTCGCCGACGCGCTGCTCGCCCGGCCGGAATTTGTCGACTACTGGGCGTACAAATGGGCGGACGTGCTGCTTGTGACCAGTTCGAAGCTGCGTCCCGAGCCGTTGCAGGCATACGCCGGCTGGATCCGCGAACAGGTCGCGGCCAACCGGCCATGGAACGAGGTGGTGACGGAAATCGTGACGGCGAAAGGATCGTCGGTGGAGGATGGCGCGACGAACTTTTTCGCGGTGCATCAGGATCCGGAGACCATGGCGGAAAACGTGAGCCAGGCGTTCCTCTCGCTCTCGATCAACTGCGCCAAATGCCATAACCATCCGCTCGAGAAGTGGACCAACGACCAGTACTACGCGTTCGCGAACCTCTTCTCCCGCGTCCGCGCCAAAGGCTGGGGTGGAGACGCGCGCAGCGGCGACGGCAAGCGGACGCTTTACCTCGAATCGCGCGGCGATCTCATCCAGCCGCGCACCGGTCGCCCTCAGGCGCCGGCGCCGCTCGACGCCGCGCCGCTCGATCCCGATGATCTCGCGGACCGCCGCGAGGCGCTCGCCCGGTGGCTCACCGCGCCGGATAACCCGTACTTCGCCCGCGCCATCGCCAACCGCGTCTGGGCCAATTTCCTCGGCAGCGGCGTGGTCGAACCGGTGGACGACCTGCGCGTCTCCAACCCGCCGAGCAACGAACCGCTGCTCGCGGCGCTGGCCGCGTTCGTCGCCGATCGCCAGTACGACCTGAAGGCGCTGATGCGCGAAATTCTCGTTTCGCAGACGTACCGCCGGTCCGGCGCCGTGCTCGCGGAAAACCGCGATGACCGGCGCCACTACGCGCGTTTCCAGCCGCGCCGCCTCTCCGCCGAAGTCCTCAGCGACGCCATCACGGAAGTCACGCAGGTGAGCGACACCTTCACCGAACTCGCCCTCAACGACGGCTCGACCGAGGCTACCAAACTTTACGCGCAGGGCACGCGCGCGCTCCAGCTCGACGACTCCGCGGTGAAAAACTATTTCCTCAAGACATTCGGCCGCAACGCCCGTGAGATCACATGCGAGTGCGAGCGCAGCAACCAGCCGAGCCTCGTGCAGGTCCTTCACCTCGCCAACGGATCCACCATCAACGACAAGCTCGCCGCGCCCGAGGGCCGCGTCTCCAGCCTCCTCGCGCGCAACCTGCCGCCCGCTCAGCTCGTCGAGGAAATCTGGTGGCTCGCCTTGTCCCGCCCGCCCGGCGAGGCCGAACGCGCGGGCACCGCCGCCATGCTTGCCGGCGTCGCGCCCGACGATTTCCGCCACGCCGTCGAGGATCTGTTGTGGTCGCTGCTCACCAGCCGCGAATTCCTTTTCCAGCATTGAGTTTTCCGCACTCGTTCCGATGCCTTTTTCCGCCATGCGCCCGTTTGCTGCCGCCGCTGCTGCCGCCGTTGCCGTTGTTGTCGTGTCAGGCACGAGCGGGATCCACGCTGCCGCCGCGCCGCGCTGGGACACGGATGTGGCGCCGATTTTGCGCAGCCACTGCGCCGGCTGCCACAACGATGCGGACCTCGAAGGCGGCCTGTCCGTCGAAACATTTGCCGCGCTGCGTGCCGGGGGCGGCGACCACGGCGACCCGGTGAAGCCCGGAGACGCGGCGGGATCGTTTGTGATCCGGAGCGTGGAGGGCCTGGAAAAACCGGCGATGCCGCCGAAGGACGAGCCGCGGCTTCCGGCGTCCGCGATCGACGTTCTGCGCGCGTGGATCGCGGCCGGAGCGCCCGGGCCGGAGAAGGACGAATCGATTCTGCGGACGCTGAGTGTTCCTTCCGTGCCCGCGGCGACGGTGGCGGCGCCGCTCACGGCGGCCGGTTTCTCGCCGGACGGGACGCGGCTCGCCGTGGCGCGCAGCGGGGCGATCGACATGCTTGACGTGGCGTCGGGCGCGGTGGTCGCCACGTTCGGCGGGCTGCCGGACAAGGTGAACGCGGTTCATTTCTCCGATGACGGCAGTTTTCTGGCAGTGGCGGGCGGCATCCCCGGCCTGACGGGTGTGGCGCAGATCCGCGCGGCGGAAAGCGGCACGGTCATCCGCGAATTCGGGCAGCATCGCGACGTGCTCGCGGACGCCGAGATTTCGCCGGACGGCACGCAGCTCGCCACCGCGGGATACGACCGCGTCATCCGGCTGTGGCGGCTCACTGATGGAGCGCTTTTGCAGACGATCGACGTCCACAAAGGCGCCGTCCATGACCTGGCATGGCATCCGTCCGGCGACGTGCTCGCCTCGGCCAGCGCGGACGAAACGATCAAGCTCTGGCGCGTCGCGGACGGCGAGCGGCTCGACACGTTGAACCAGCCGCACGGCGAAATGACGGCCGTGCATTTCACCCCGGACGGCGAGCACATCGTCGGCGCCGGCGCGGACAAGCGGCTGCACTTCTGGAAGTTTGTTTCGCGCACCGAGCCCGCTCTCAATCCGCCGCTCGTCGCGCGCTTCGCCCACGAGGCCGCCATTCAAGCGCTCGCGCTCACCCGCGACGGCCGGTTCATGCTGAGCAGCGCGGAAGACCGCTCGCTCAAGCTCTGGAACCTGCCGGCCCTCGAGTTGCTCCACGATTTCGGCCCGCAGCCGGATGTTTCGCCTGTCCTGCTCGCGGCGCCAGCGCCTGCGGACGGACGGTTCTGGATCGCACGGCTCGACGGCAGCACGGCCTGGGTGGAGGCGCCGGCGAAAGCGGGGCTCGATCCGGCCGGAGCCATCGCCGAGGGAACGGTCGCCGCTGCCGCTG
>CAZYHO010000262.1:5549-6883 GCA_964647495.1 uncultured Akkermansia sp.
GACGCGCCGCGCGACCCGCTTGCCATCGATGAGGTGGAGCCGAATGACACGCCGGCCACAGCGCAACCCATCGTCTGGCCGGTGCTCGTGACCGGTGCGGTTGGTGCGGCGGGTGACTCGGACTTGTTTCGCTTTCGCGCCGGCGCCGGCCAGGAGTTGACGCTCGAAGTGAAGGCCTCCCGCGACGGATCGAAGCTCGATTCCCGCCTCGAGGTGCTGCACGCCGCGACCGGCGATCCGGTCGGGCAGGTGGTGCTTCAGGCGACACGCGATTCGTGGTTCACATTTCGCGGCAAGGACTCGGACACATCGGATGATTTCCGGCTGCAGAACTGGCGCGAGATGGAGCTGAACGAATACCTCTACGCCAACGGAGAGGTGGTGAAACTCTGGCTTTATCCGCGCGGTCCGGACTCCGGGTTCAAGGTGTACCCGGGATCCGGCCGGCGCCGGACGTATTTCTCCACGCCCGCGCTCACGCACGCCCTTGGCGAGCCGGTTTACATCGTCACGCCGCTCCCGCCCGGCGCCGCGCCGGCGCCCAACGGGCTGCCGGTTTTTCACGTGAATTTCGAGAACGACGACGATCCGATGCGGCGGTTCGGCGCGGATTCGGTGCTTTTGTTTACCGCGCCGGGCGAAGGCGAGTACGTCGTGCGGCTCACCGATGTCCGGGGTTTCGGCGCCGCCGAGGGATTCGGATATGCGCTCACCATCCGCGAACGGCGGCCGGATTTTGCCGTGCATGTGGGCGGCCGCGATCCCAAGGTCAGCCCGGGCAGCGGCCGCGAAATCGTCTTTACCGCGGAGCGGCACGAGGGATTCGACGGCCCCATCCGCATCGACGCCGCCGGCGTGCCGCCGGGGTTTGCGCTGAGCACGCCAGTCGAGATCGAGGCCGGCCAGGTTTCCGCGATCGCCGTGCTCCACGCCGCTGCGGACGCCGCCGCTCCCGATGCGGACGCCGATGCCGGACTCGCGTTGACCGCCACTGCCACCATCGGTGGAAATGCTGTCGCGCGCACGCTCGGCGGCCTCGGCGATATCCAGCTCGCCCCGCCCGCCCAGGTGCTCGTCCAGATCACCACGATCGACGGCGCGGATCCGCCCGCGGACGCGCCCCTCGATTTCGTGATCCGCCCGGGCCAGACGATCAGCGCCCGGGTCAAGACGACGCGCGCCGGTTTCGACGGCCGCATCGAACTCGGCGGCGACGACTCCGGCCGCAATCTTCCGCACGGTGTCTTCGTGGACAATATCGGGCTCAACGGCCTGCTCATCGTCGAGGGCCAGACCGAACGCGAATTCTTCATCACCGCTTCCCCCGTCGCCGC
>CAZYHO010000263.1:0-6838 GCA_964647495.1 uncultured Akkermansia sp.
CGAACGAATTGATTCGTGGCGGCGCGTTTGCGCGGAGGCGCGCCTGCGGGTTGCGAATCGCCGAAATTGCCATGACGCGTCAGCAGCGGGCGGACCGGGTGCGGCGGCGGCTCGGCGAACTGTACCCGGATCCGCCGATCCCGCTGAAGCATCGGGATGCCTTCACCCTGCTTGTGGCGGTCGTTTTGTCGGCGCAATGCACGGACAAGCGGGTGAACGAGGTGACGCCGGCGCTTTTCGCGCGGGCGGCGACGCCGGGGGCCTTGGCGGCGCTTCCCGTGGAGGCCATACGCGAGCTGATCCGCCCCTGCGGGCTCAGCCCCCAAAAGTCCAAGGCACTCAAGGAATTGTCGAGGCTGATCGTCGAGCGGCACGGCGGCGAGGTGCCGGCCACATTCGAGGAACTGGAAGCGCTGCCGGGTGTCGGGCACAAGACGGCCTCCGTGGTGATGTCGCAGGCGTTCGGAGAATCCGCCTTTCCGGTGGACACGCATATTCATCGGCTGGCGCGGCGCTGGAAACTGAGTTCCGGCAAAAGCGTCGTCCAAACCGAGCGCGATCTGAAGAAACTGTTCCCGCGCGACACCTGGAACCGGCTGCACCTCCAGATCATTTATTACGGCCGCGAACACTGCACGGCCCGCGGGTGCGACGGCGCGCGGTGCGAAATCTGCCAGGCCCTGAGGAGTGGCTGAGATCAGAGATCAGAGATCAGAGATCAGCGGTCAGCGGTCGGGAATCCGGGATCCGAGATTTGAGATGGATGGGCATCCGGTGATCAGGAGGGCGCGGTGAGCGGGAAGGCGGAGTGGCGGCCGTCGCCGGTTGTTTCGAGCCAGGGCGCGAGCCGCGCGCGCCACGGCTCGCGTTCGGCGGGGTCGTCGAGCGAGTTCAATCCGTTCAGGCAGAGGGCTTTGCCGAGATCGGGCGCGAGTTCCTCGATGGCCTGCGCGAGTCGCAGCAGGGCGGGTTCGCGCACCGAGCGGGAGAGGACGGTCGGTGTCTGGGCGGCTGGTTCGGAGGCGGCGAATGGAATCGGATCACCAGGAGACGGCAGGCGGTTCATTTGGTGGTAGTGGTGGTGGTGGTGGCGGAGACGATGGCGGCGATCTGCTGCAATTGTTCCTTCATGCGGTCGATTTGTTGCGCATCGTGCTCGGCGCGCATTTCGTGGATTCGTTTCAGCCGTTCCGGGGCGCACTCGTTGAGCGCCTGCCAGAGGAGCATCGTCGCGGTTTCCACGGCATTCCGGCCGAAATAACCGGTGAGCGTCAATTGTTCGAGCAGCTCCCGCTGCGGCGGGGGCAGCGACAACGTCAACTGCTCGGTCTTCACCGCATTCTGCGGCCGGCCGGGGCCGCGCCTGGCACCGTCCGCGCTTCCTAATAGTGAAAAATCATCCATGGGTCACAAGAGTGAGAAATTAATTGGATATTTTATCAGGTTGCAATGGAATTACAATGGTTTTTTTAATCAGAAAGCCGTCTTCCAGAAAAACGCCTTCAAATATTGCAGGAGGCGGAGGGGCGGCGCAAGATGGGCGCATGTCGGCGCATGATCCAGCAGGCGAACATTTGCGGGTGATTCGCCAGTTGATGGAACGGGCGACCGTGTACCGAAGCATTTCGGCCCCGGTGGCGCTGGCCGGCGGGCTGGCGGCGCTGGTCCTCGCCTGGTGGCAGCACGAGCACGGGATGCGCTGGGGCGTCTTCATGCAAAGCTGGCTGGGCCTCTTCGTGGTCCTGTCGTTGCTGAATCTCGGGCTGTTGTGGCGGGACGCCTCCCGGCGCGGGCTGCCGTTTCTCAACTCCGGCATGCGGCTCGCGCTTCAGGCGGTGGGGCCGCCCTTGCTCGTGGGCGGGCTGGTCGGCCTGCTGATCGCGTGGAAAACGAACGATATGGGGTTCGTGGCATCGCTTTGGGCCATGTGCTACGGCCTCGCCCTGCTCGCCACCGCCACTTTTTCCCCGCGCTCCATCAAGTGGCTCGGGCGCGCCTTCGTCGCCGGCGGCCTCATCGCCTTCGTCGGCAATCAGGCCGGCTACCTCTCCACGGGCGATATCAATTTCTTCACCACACCGTTCATCATGGGCTCCCTCTTCGGCTTCCTCCACGTCCTCTACGGCGTCGCCGTGCTCTGGTCCGCCCGCCGCACGCCCCGATGATCGATTTCTCCCAGCTCGACAAAACAATCCACGAGCGCGGCCGCCTCTCCATCATGACCCTGCTCGCCGCCCGCGCGGAATGGAGCTTCCAGGACCTCAAAGCCGAACTCCAGATGAGCGACGGCAACCTCATCACACACCTCCGCACCCTCCAGGACGCCGGCTTCATCGCCATGTCCAAACTCCCCACCAACTCCCGCCCACAAACCACCTGCTCACTCACCCCGGCCGGCCGCCTCGCCTTCGATCGCTACCTCGCCATCCTCGAAGAAATCATCAAGTCATCGGGAAAATAACGCGGGCGAATGACTTTTTTTGAAAGAAAGCTTTGCGCGACAAAGTATTTGTGGCACTTTGCACGACAAAGCGATATTCAACGATCAACTGAAGGAGACATTATGAACATTCATTTGGCGCGGCACATGGGGATGTGTTTTGGGGTGAGGGATGCGTTGCGGAAGACGCATGAGGTGGCGGGGCATGGGCCGGTGACGGTATTGGGGCAGTTGGTGCACAATCCTGTGGTATCGGCGCACCTGGCGATGCTTGGGGTGCGGGAGGGGAAGCTGGACGATGTGGGAGGAGCGGGGACGGAGCGGGTGGTGATCACGGCGCACGGCGCGGCGGACGGGCATCGGCGCGGGTGGCGGGACGCGGGGTATGAGGTGACGGACACGACGTGTTCGTTGGTGAGGAAGGCGCATGCGGGGCTGGCGGGGCTGGTGAGGGCGGGATATTTTCCGGTGGTGGTCGGAAAGAAGGGGCATGTGGAGGTGCTCGGGCTGACGGGGGATTTTCCGGAGGCGGTGGTGGTGGAAGGGGTCGCGGATCTGGGGTTGTTGCCGGAGGGGCGGCCGCTGGGGGTGGTGTCGCAGACGACGCAACCACTGGAGAACGTGGAGCGGATGGTCGCGGAGATCCGGCGGGCGCGGCCCGGGGTCGAGGTGCGGTTTGTCGACACCGTGTGCCAGCCGACGAAGGACCGGCAGCAGGCGCTGGACGATTTGTGCCGGGAGTGTCCGGTGGTGGTGGTGGTCGGCGGCCGCAACAGCAACAACACGCGGGCGCTGGTCGGCCGGGTGCAGGCACTGGGCGCCATCGCGCATCACGTCGAGACGCCCGACGATCTCGACGGCCGATGGTTTCTGGGCATCGAGCACGTCGGGGTGACGGCGGGCACGTCAACGCTGGACGAGACGGTCGATGCGGTGGTGAGCCGGATGCGGATTCTGGCGGCCAGCGTGGCGCCGGCGCCCGCGCACGGTCTGCTGCGGTTGATGGCGTAGCGGCGGCACACGGCAACTCGGCGACATGCCAACGCGGCGGCCGGCGGCAGCGCGGCGGGCGGGATTACGGATCGGGAACGGACGCGGGTTCAGGGGCGGCGAGATCGACGCAGACGATTTCGGCGTTGTTTTTGACGAAGGCGCGGCGGCCGGCGTAGGCCGGGTGGGTCCAGACGACCGGGCGGTCTTTGACGGCGGGGCAGTCGGGTTTGACGATCTGGGCGCGGCTGATCTCGTGGTATTTCTCCGGGGTGAGCCTGGCGAGGATGAGATCGCCTTTTTCGTTGAAGATGACGAAGCGCTGGCCGTCCTCGCCGGGGCCTTCGAGGCGGGTGAGGAAGGCGGTGCCCCAGCGTTCTTCGCCGGCGCCTGTGGTGGCGGCGAACGTCTCCCAGCGGCGGGCGCCGGATTTCCATTCGAGGCACCGGAGCTGGCCGTAGCTGCAGACGCCGTAGAGGAAGCCGTCGTGGGCGAGCGGCGTGCACATGAGGGCGTTGAGGTGCTCGGTGCGGGTGTCGCTTTCGCGTTCGGTTTCCCAGAGCACTTCCGGTTCGGACTGGTCTTCGCGGAGGCGCATGAGGCGGCTTCCCCACCAGAAGGCGGACATGAGCACTTCGTCGCCGACCTGGCGGGGCATCGCCATGCTCACGCCGAAGCGGGTGCTTTTCGGGATGGTCCAGTGGACTTTGCCGGTGGCGGGGTCGAGCGAATTGATGGCTTCGCCGTGCCAGATGAAGAGTTCGTCGCGGCCGTGATTGGTGATGAGCGTGGGCGGACAATAGCCGGACTGGCTGCTGGAGAGGGCGCGCCATTTCTCGGCGCCGGTGCGACGGTCGAGGGCCACGGCGGTGGCGCCTTTGCCGCCGACGAGGCAGAGCAGGAGGTCATTCCACACGAGCGGGTGTCCGGCGAAACCCCAGGTGGGCGAGGTGCACTGGAAGTCCTTCTTGAGTTCGCGTTCCCAGACGAGGGAGCCGTCGTCCGCGCGCACGCAGACCAGCCGCCCCTCCGCGCCGAGCGCGTAGACCAGGCCGTCGTGCACGGTGGGTGTGGCGCGCGGGCCGGTGGCGTAATCGATGAGGTACGGTTCGTCCCATTCTTTCTGCCAGAGGGTGGCGCCGGTCGCGGCGTCGAGCGCGCGCAGGCGTTCCACGCCGAGCATCCCTTTGCTCGTGTCTTCGGTCGGGCGGCCCTCGCGTTCCATGAGGAAAACGCGGCCGTCCGCCACGGCGGGGCCGGCATACCCGGCGCCCGCGGGTTTTCGCCAGACGATGCGCGGGCCGCCGTCAGGAAACTTTTCGGCGAATCCACCCTCGCGCCAGACGCCGTCGCGTGCCGGTCCCATCCACTGCGGCCAGTCGTCCGCCGGCAGGTGGTGGATCCCGGATCCCAGGAGAATGAGCAGACAAAGAAATCGTGGCATGGCGCGTCGGAGTCGGTAAACCTATCGTACTGCCAGACATCCGCATCTCGTTCGCCATGAAAATCACCGTCCCGACCCTGACCGCCCTCTTGGTTTTTCCCTTATCGGCGCGGGCCGACTGGCCTCAGTGGCGCGGCCCCGCCCACAACGGCATATCCACCGAAACGTCCTGGAACGCGAAATGGGACGACGACCCGAAAGTCCTCTGGCGCGCCAAGGTGGGCTCAGGCTTTTCAGGCATCACGGTGGCGGGCGGCCGCGCCTTCACCATGGGGCTCGACGGCAAAACCGAAACCGTCCACGCGCTGGACGCGGCCACGGGGAAACCCGCCTGGAAACACGGGTGGCCGAGCGTGTTCAAGGCGCAGTTTTACGAAGGCGGCACCAGCGGCACACCCACGGTCGACGGCGGCAGCGTGTTCGTTCTCGGGCAAAGCGGCGACCTCATGAGCCTGGCGGCGGCGACCGGCAAGGTGCAGTGGCAGAAAAACATCGCCACCGAACTCAGCCTGGACATCGGCACCTGGGGGCTGACCGGCGCTCCCCTCGTCGACGGCGACCGCCTCATCCTCAACGCCGGCACCAGCGGCACCGCGGTCGACAAACGCTCCGGCGCCGTGCTCTGGAAATCCGGCGCCAAAGCGGCCGGTTATTCCACGCCCGTCCCGTTCGAGTTCGGCCGCCGCCCGGTGGCCGCCCTGATGGGCAAGGACGCGGTCCATGTGATCGACCGCACGAACGGGCGCGTGCTTTGGAGCCACCCGTGGAAAACGCAGTACGACGTGAATGCGGCCGACCCGATCATCCTGCCAGGAGAAAAAATGCTCGTCTCCTCCGGTTACGGCCACGGCGCGGCGCTGCTGGCTTTCGACAGTCGCGGCGCCCGCCAGGTCTGGAAAAACACCAAACTGCGCGCCCAGATGAACCCCGGCGTCGAGATCGGCGGTTACGTGTTTGCCTTCGACGGTCAGGCCGACAGCCGCCCCTCGCTCGTCTGCCTGGAGGCCGCCACCGGCCAGATCGCCTGGAAACAGGATGGCCTGGGCATGGGCAGCGTGATCGCCGCCGGGGACACGCTCATCGTCCTCAGCGAAAAAGGCGAACTCATCACCGCGCCGGCCACGCCCAAGGGATTCACCCCCATCTCACGCGCCCAGATCCTCACTGGCAAATGCTGGACCGTCCCCACCCTCGCCAACGGCCTGCTCTACGCCCGCAATTGGAAAGGCGACCTCGTC
The DNA here is from genome assembly GCA_964647495.1 of uncultured Akkermansia sp. Taxonomy (GTDB): domain Bacteria; phylum Verrucomicrobiota; class Verrucomicrobiia; order Verrucomicrobiales; family V1-33; genus CAJBME01. The sequence goes on from CAZYHO010000263.1 coordinate 6,113, forward strand.
TGCGTGGACCTGCGGCGGTGACCGCAAGGCCCGGGAACTGCGAATTTGCAGCCAGACACAGGTCAATTCCCCGTCGTCGCACGCCGCCACGAATGTTCCGATGCCGTCGAAAGGGAGGGTATCCACCTCACTACCCGCCTCGAAGTCCACGAGAGAGACCGGCGCGGCGAAAGTCGGCGCAGGGCCGCGACCGACCACGACTGCGAATCGCCCATCGCGGGTGAAGGCGAATGAATCCGCGGTGTTGGAAACGGGAATACTGATCGAGAGATCGTCTCTCGCCGCCGCCACGGGGTCGGCCTCGGGGCAAGGGTTGCCAAACTTCTCCACTCGCTCGAAATCTGACTTAAGGCAGGCGTCCACTTTATTCCCTTTCCTTGTGACGACCACCGCGTGCCATTGAAACTCACCCTCGCCGAACGTCCTCAACTCCACTTTGGCCACCGTCCCGCTCTCGACCGTAAGGTCCACCCGCTAGTGACAAGGCCCAGAGCCGAACAAATCGCCGACGTAGAGTCGGCCATCGGTCGTGCCGGGCACATGCGGGACGTAGATGAGATGATCGATGCCGCGCAGGGCAACCGCCAGGAAATCGCTTTCCGAGACGGGCCGGCGGGCGGAAGGGAATGGCCCCTCGCGCTCGATCGGATGAGAGACTTGGAGGGGGGTGAACATCTTCCGCGCCATCGGGGCTATGGCGACGACGGTGCTCCGTCGGGCGATGAC
>CAZYHO010000264.1:0-6816 GCA_964647495.1 uncultured Akkermansia sp.
CCGGCTCGTGGCGCCGGATGTTGGCGGGCACAGGCCGCCATGTCAAAAGCCGGCATGCCGAACCCCCGAATGATCGATCTCCAGGCAATGGACTCGAATCCCCGATGGCAGGATGCCGGCCGAACGAGGCGAGCGCCCACCGTGCACCAGCCCTGCTTCAAAGAAAGCCGCGGGAACAGTGCTCAAATGAGCAGGTATCTCCCATAGTTCGACTGTCACCCTGCGGTGTGTCTCCCATAGTTCGACTGTCACCCTGCGGTGTGTCTCCCATAGTTCGACTGTCACCCTGCGGCGGGAGCCCTCCATGAGTCACCGGGCCTGAACGCGGAGGCGGGTGAAGATGTGGGGCTGGTCGCGGAGGTTTTCGGGGATGAGGAAGGTGAGGGAGTTGGCGGCGGCATCGACGAGCGGTGCGGCGGTCCACGATTGAAGGGTGGCGGTGACCTCGGCGGTGATTTCGGCGTGATCGGCATACGGGACGCGGGGGACGACGAAGGCCGGGCCATGCGCGGTGTGAACGAAGGTGGTCTTGGGGTTCGGGCCGAGGGCGTAGTCGAGCAAGTCGCCGGTGAGGGGCGCGGTGTCCGGGGCGCCCGGGGATCCGCCGATTTCGCGGCTGGCGCGCCAGTTGAACGGATTGGTGTGGTCCGGGTTGGTCCATGGGGCGATGAGGACGAGGGCGGGTCCGTCACCGTCGGGGGAAGTGGGCCAGGGCGGGGCGTCGTCGTATGTGAATTCCTTGATGATGACGCCGCCTGGGGCGACGAGGCGGAGGCGCTCGCCGGCATTGTTGAGGGCGGTGCCGTCGAGGAACTGCGCGGAGGTCAGCACGAGGCGGGCGCCCGGGGCAAGCAGGGCGCCATCGGCGAAGGTGAAAGTGATCCCGTCCGCGAAGGCGCACCCGCTCAGGTCGACCACATGAGTGGTCGAAATGTTCATCAGCTCGATGAACTCCGGTTCGCTGGCGCCGGCGGGATGATAGTGGACTTTGCTGATGACGATGTTGGCCGGGCCGGCCGGCACGACTTCGGAGGTGTTGGTGACGGTGATGGTGTCGTTGCCGACCTCGACGCCGCGCGCATCGTGGGCGGTCAGGGTGAGCGTCTGGGCGCCCGGGCCGAGCGGCACAGTCATGCGCCACGAATTTCCGTCGGTCCATGTGACCGGCAGCGACGCGGGCGAGCCGTTGAGGCGGATCTCGCGGACGTCGACCCAGCCGTCGCCTTCGAGCACGGCGGAGGGGCCGTCCACGGTAAATTCGGCGCCGCCATTGGAGGTGATGGAAAAGGCGACGGGCGAGATCTGGGCGTTGATCTGATTGAGAACATGGGCGCGCCGGGCGGTGATGTTCGAGGTGAAGCTGGTGTAGCTTTCGCCGGTGATGGCGCCGTAGTGGGCGAGCCAGCGGCTCATGTATGTGGGATTGAAGGTCGTGTCGATGATGTGCTTGAAGTGGCCGAGGAGAAGCCGTTTGAAGCGCGGCCGGGCGATGACTTTCTGGATGTTTTTGTCGCCTGTGAGGGGCGCTGTGTTGGGGACGGCGAAAACGAAGTTCCAGTCCCACGGGATGGCGGTGATTTTGCCGTCCGGGGTGGGCGGCATGTAAAAATTGAGGTTATGCGGGTTGCTGGTCGGGCCGCCCGCGCGCGCGTAGGCGTCATCGATCCCGAAGAGCGACATCATGGCGAGGCAGCGCATCCATTCATCGACGTCCATGAGCGGCTCTATCGCCTGCTCGAAGGCGGTGGCCTGGGCGGTGGTGCTCACGGGCATGCTCAGTGTGCGGCACATCTGGACGAAGCGGGCGTTGTCGTTGCGGGAGAAGTTATTCAGCCAGCGGTAGGCGTGGCGGTACTGGCCGCCGTCGGGGCCGAGGTCGGCGAGGTCGAGCTGGACGACCCATCCCATGCCTTCCGTGGTGAGGTTTTTGATGCCTTCGGGGTTTCCGGCGGGGATGGATCCGTTGGCGAAAGTGCGCGTCGGGACGCGGATGCCCTCGAGCTTGAAGAGTGTGCCATCGGAGCCCTCCGGGTAAAATTCGTCGAGCCAGCTATTGCTGAAGCGTTCCATTTCCATGCGGGCGGAACCGACGATGTCCTGACGGAAGCTGATGAGATGGATGATGTCGTTGAAATTGTCCGGCAGGCCGCCGGCGTGGTTGATGGCGTGTTTGACGATGATTTCGTTCATGCCGGAGCGCCGCACGGAGACGGTGCGCTGTGTGCCGCGGAAGAGGTTGTCGGCTGGAAAGGTGATGCTTTCACCGGCGGTCGCGACGTTGCCGCGGCTGAACATGCTGCCGCGCAGCCGCACCTTGCCGTTGTAGTACACATCGCGCTCGTTGTGGACGATGGTGCACCCGCGCCGCTGATTGCTCATGATGTCCACGGCGCTGGCGAGGGCGCCGGCGTCGGCGGTCGTCGTGATGACGCGGAGGTTTTGCTTGGTCGCGACGGCCCGATTGTCATTGACGCGGATCAGGGCTCGCGACGCCGGGCCGGCGGCCGGCCAGGTGGCGGTGGCAGGGAAAGGGGCGGCATCCTCGGCCTCCAGGTAAAACTGGATGATGGCGTTCGTGTTTTGCCCGGGAATCGTGCCGGTGTGCCGGCCATCGGCGCCGACGGTCATCGGGGCCGATTGAAACGCGCCGCCGTTGACGCTGAAACGCACGGCCACCGCGGCCAGGCCCTGGGGATCGGCGACGCGGCTGCTGACCGTGATGGGCGTCGCCGGAGGCGGGACGACAGGGTGGTGGCGGGTCCCGGTGAAGGTCGGCCCGGTGTTGGCAGCGAAAACGGAGTTGCGTTCGCCGGGCGTGCCACTCCGTGCCGGCTGGTCGAGCAGGAATGTCTTGGCGAGCTTGTTGTAGTAGATCTCCGTGTGCAGCCACGGGCAGCCGCGGAGCCACTTGGCGCGCAGCGAGATGGTGTACTCGCGGTTGTTGACGACCGGGACCACCGATGTGCCCGACTTGAACGTCGTCTCCAGCAGGTTGTGCATGTAGAGGAGCGGGCCGGTGGCCTGCACTCGCAGGGCCGGGTTGCCGCCGTCCTCGACCACGCTCGATCCGCCGTGGTTGCCGAGGACGCGCCAGACCGGCCTGAGCGGCGCGTCGAACGCGCCATTCTGGATGAGTTCGACCGCCGGGGCGGTGGTGATTTCGCGGACAGAGACGTCATCAACGAGCACTTCGCCTTCCTCGAGCAGTCCCATCCGCAGCTCGTGAAACGCGGTGGTGCCGGAAGGTGTGATGGTGGGCGAGTAGATCGGAGTGCGGGCGGCCGCGGTGAAGGTGTACTCTTTCCACTGCGAGCGCGCGCTTTCGTCGCTGTCGGCCCAGCTTTCCGGCACGCTGTTATCGGCCTCCGGGTTGCGCAATTCCAGGCTCGATCCCAGGCCATCGGCGTAGATAGGCCAGGGTTCCTTGTCGCGGTAAAAGACGACGTCCACGGGATTTCCGAAGGCGTTGAGCAGGATGACGCGTTCGCCGCGATTGCTGAGGCGGCCCGTGAAACTGCCCACCACCGGCACACCCGGATGCGCGGCGGCGAATGCGGCGGTGTCGTTCGAGACACACAGGTAGCCGTCCGGCGGAATCACGGCGCCAGGCGGAAAAACGAACCTGATGCCGTCGGTCAGTTCCCACCCGGCGATGTCGACCGGAGCGCCGGACTTGTTGTAGAGTTCGATCCATTCCTCGTTGTTTTCGACGTACGGCAGGTACTGGGGCCGCCGGTGATACATGATCTCGTTGATCACGATGGCGTCCGTGAGGGCGATGCGGTTCGGCGCGCCCCTGGTGATGTCCTCGCCTGTTTCGGCGGTGAGGAATTCGCCCGGCCCTTCATCCGCGACCGGCGGGCGGCGCAATTGGTGGCGGCCCACCTTGACCAGCGCCGCGTCCACAACCGACTTCCTGCCCGCAGAATACAAGAACACCTTGTCCTCGTCAGCGGGAAACAGGCCGGTGGCCGCGCCATCGAGCACGAGGAAAGCGCCCGCCTCCAGCACGGTATCGGGCAGCATATAGCCGGTCCCGCGGCTCGTCTCGATCACGAATCCGGTGAGCGAGAGTGGTTCGGCGCCATGATTGCACAACTCGATCCAGGGCGCCTCGGCGAAAGCGGGCGTGATTTCATTGATGACCAGCGGCAGATCCGGCGGGCGCTCGGCGGTGGTATTGGCGGCCGCGCCAAACACTTCGATTTCGTTGAGGCCGACATTCTGGCCGTACGAGGAACTCAACGTCTCGAATTTCAGATAGCGCGCGGTTGCCGGGCTCAATCCCTCGGCGGCGGTGAAGACATCGGCCGGAACCACGGATCCCGGAGGCGCGGGCGCGGCCACGGTCCGCGTCGTCAGCGTGCCCGTGAGGATCGGGACGGGATCGACCGGCTGGTTGCCGGCATCGACCGCGGTGGCGGCGAGCAGCCTGAAGCCGGCGGTGCCGCGGTCGTTGTGCTGGTGGTTGTGAGTGTTGCGCAGCAGGATCCCGGTGATCTCGACCGGCGATCCCAGGTCGAGCACAAAGTGCTCCTGCGTGACTCCCTCGCGGCCCAGCCAGTAGCTCGATCCGAAGGCATCGCCGGCCGAACCGTCGGTCACGTTGGCGGCGGAAAAATCCTCAGGCGGTGCGCCGCCGTCGAACGGAAGGTCCGGGTAAGCGCCGCTGCCGGCGATGACCGGTTTGTTCAGTGCCAGGTTCTTCCTGGGCGTTTCGTTCGGAAGCGTGAACCGCGTGGCGAGATGGCCGATTTGCGAGGCGTCCATGGCGCCGTGCCAGATGCCGAGGTCGTCGATGAGCCCGTCGAAATACGTCATGCCCCCGGCCGAGTTGGAACCGGCCATCCAGCGCGTGCCGTTGGCGGCCAGCGTGGTGATGGCGAGTGGCGTGCCTTCCTCGACGCCGTTGACGAAGAGGCGCATGAAACCGTCGTTGCCGGCGGTAATGGCGACGTGGTACCACTGGCCGGCCACCGCCACCGTGGTCCCGGTCACCGTGCGCGCGTTGCCCGCGACCGTGTAGTGCTCGAAAACACCCTGGCCCGACATCCGGATCTGGTGTGTGCGCAGGACGGCCGGGCCGCTCGCGTTCGTGCGCACCACGATCGACTGCGCCCGGATCACGTCCGGACGCACCCAGAGCGCCACCGTGTACGCCACCGGCTGCACCGTGTCCGGAATATTCACGGACTGGTTCGTCCCGTTGAGGTCGAGCGATTGCCCCTGGCCGATCAGCGGCGGCACCACGGCACTGTAGGCGGGCGAGTTCAGCAACGCGCCATGCCTGCCGTTGCCCGATGCGTCCTCCGTCGTGCCGTCAAACGTGTACCACCGGTCGACCTCGCGCAGCACGCCGTCGGGCGGGATCGAGCCGTCATGGCTCGGCGGCGAAAAATTGTACCGCCCCGGCGTGCCGCCCACCTCCAGGCTGGAGCGCCAGTTTTCGGGCAGGCCGCTGTCGCGCAATTCATCGCGCTTGGCCAGGCTCGCGCCCGATCCGTCGGCGGCCACCGGCCACGGCGCGCTGTCGCCGTAGTCGATTTCATCCATGAGCCGCCCGTTGATGTTCCGCAAGGCCACGGATTCGCCCGCGTTGTTCAGTGTGTTTGCCCAAGGACCCAGCACTCCGCTCAGCCCGGTCGCCGCCATCAACGCCGCCGGATCCGCCGCCACCAGCAGGTACCGCCCCGCCCCGATCACCGTCCCCTCCGGAAAAACGTAATCGACCCCGCCGTCCAGCCGCCAGCCGGACATATCCACGTCCACCGAATTCTGGTTCTTCAGCTCGATCCACTCACCCGTCGTTTCCCACGCCGCCGGGTGATAGTGCAACTCGTTGAATGTCACCACAGAATCCACCGCCACCGCGACGCGAGCGCCCAGCACGGCGCCAAACAACAAGATCACGACACTCGACAGACGGCACGGCAAAAGCATAGGGGGCACAATACAAAGAACACGTCATTATGCCGCTCCCCGCCGCGCCTGTCCCCGAAAAAATCGCTTGCCATTCGCCCGGCATCCGCCAGTCTTCCGGTTCACACCTCCCCATGTATGCGGGCGTAGCTCAGGGGTAGAGCGCAACCTTGCCAAGGTTGATGTCGGGCGTTCGAATCGCCTCGCCCGCTCCAGATTTGGGATCAGCACGGCGGGACACGATCGCCTCATTGGAGGGCGCCCTCAAGGGAAAGGCAGCGCGAACATGGGGGAGGATGGCGCCCGGTCGTCAATGACTGGCACGGAGTTTTTGCTTCAGCCGGGTTTTCGGGCTCGGGTTTTCGCGCGGGACAGCAGTTCCCGCAGCGCATCACCCTGCGATCGAATCCGGATCCACCCCGAGTTCGCGCAGCTTGGCGGCCAGAACCTTGGTGCGTTCGGCTTCCGCTTCCGCCCGTTCGATCGCGATTTTCGCCCGTTGAGCTTCGGCCTTTGCCCGCCTGGCTTCCGTGCTTGCTCGTCTGGCTTCCGCTTCCGCTCGTTCGATCGCTGCTTTCGCCCGTTGAGCTTCGACTTCCGCGTGTTCGGTCGCAGTTTCCGCGTGTTCGATGGCAGCTTTCGCCCTCCTGGCTTCTTTTCTTGCCCGTTTCGCTTCGGATTCCGCACGCTCGGTCTCAGCTCTTGCCCGCTCGGTCTCGGCCTGCGCCCGTTCCTCGCCCGTCGGGATGAGCGTGCCGCTGGCATCCACCCAGCGCAGCCAGTTGTCCTGTTCGTTTTCGAACTCGCCTTCCCATTCCACCAGGCCCAAGCCGATACTCGGAAACCGGTTTTCCTCCATCGGTTCATACTCGCCGCCATTGAGCCGGTAACTGCGCA
>CAZYHO010000265.1:0-6815 GCA_964647495.1 uncultured Akkermansia sp.
GCTCACTTTTTCTTGTTCTTGCTCGCGAGCAGGGCCTGTTCGACGAGGGAAAGCGACTTCTTGGCGGGCGCGTCTCCTTCACCGGTGCCGGTGCCGGTGGCCGCGGCGGGCGATGATTCCGCGTCCTCACCCATCGAGACAAACGAAACGCCGCCGCCGGTGCTGGCCCCGGTCGCGGTGGAGCCGTAATTCGCGCCCGCGGCACTGCCTGTGCCGAGCGCCTGGGCCGGAGGGGGGGCGGAACGCCTGGCGCCGCGCGCCGCCTGCTGAGGTGGCGCCCCTCCCATCATCCTCATCAGGAACTGCTCGAACGCCTGCAGATTCGTGGTCGAGCGGAACATGTTGTTCAGCACCTCCTGCTTGATCTGCGTCATCAGGCCTTCGAAAAGCGCGAACGCCTCCTTCTTGTACTCGATGAGCGGATCCTTCTGGCCGATGGCCATCCAGTGCGCCCCCTCGCGCAATCCATCCATCGTGTAGAGGTGATCCTGCCACTGCCGGTCGATCGCATTGAGCACGATGTAGCGCTCCAGTTCCTTCGCGCCCTCCTCGTGCTCGCCCTTCATCTTTTCCTCGTACAGCGCCCTCACGCGATCGACGACATAGGCCGCATTGCCGGCGGGCTCGCGCGTCTCGAACTGCGCCTCCTCCTTGCTCAGCCGGATCGGAAATGTGACGTTCACCCAGTTGACCAGCGGGTCGTAATCCACGGCGCCGGATTCGTTCGGCACCGTCAATTCCGCCACTTTCTCCGGCACCGCCTGCTCCAGGGCCTCCATGACCAGCGATCGCGGATCCTCCGACTCCAGCACCTCGTTGCGGTAGCCGTAAACCACCTCGCGCTGCTGGTTCATCACATCGTCGTAATCGAGCACCCGCTTGCGCCAGGTGTAATTGCGCGTCTCCACTTTTTTCTGCGCCGACTCGATCGAGCGGTTGAGCCACGGATGCTCGAGTTCCTGCCCGTCCTCCAGCCCGAACTTCTCCATCATCTTCGTCATGCGCTCGGCGGCGCCGAAGTTCAGCATCAGCTTGTCCTCGAAACTGATGAAAAAAATGCTCTGGCCCGGATCCCCCTGGCGCGCGCAACGGCCGCGCAACTGGCGGTCGGTCCGGCGCGACTCGTGGCGCTCGGTGCCGATCACGAGCAGCCCGCCGAGTTCGGCCACACCGGGGCCGAGCTTGATGTCCGTGCCACGCCCGGCCATATTCGTCGAGACGGTGACGGCGCCTTGCTGGCCCGCGCCGGCGACGATCTGGGCTTCCTGCTGGTGGTATTTGGCGTTGAGGACGGTGTGCGGGATCTTTTCGCGCTTGAGCATGCGCGAGACCACCTCCGAGGCTTCCACGCTGGCGGTGCCGAGCAGGATGGGCTGGCCCCTTTCGTGGCTCTCCTTCACGTAGGCGATCACCGCGTTGTATTTCTCGCGCTGCGTCTTGAAGATCTTGTCGTTGTTGTCGATGCGCTGGACCCGGCGGTTCGGCGGAATGACGAGCAGGTCGAGCTTGTAGATATCGTGGAATTCCGAGGCGTCCGTTTCGGCGGTGCCGGTCATGCCGGCGAGCTTCGAGTAGAGGCGGAAATAATTCTGGATCGTGATGGTGGCGAGCGTCTGCGTCTCCTTGTCGATCTTGACGCCTTCCTTGGCCTCGACCGCCTGGTGCAGGCCGTCGGACCAGCGGCGGCCGGGCATGGCGCGGCCGGTGTTTTCGTCGAGAATGATGACTTTCGGATCACCGGTGGCCGGCTCGCCTTCGCGCTGGATGACGCCGACCATGTAGTGGACGTCGCGCTCGTAGAGGCAGAAGGCTTTGAGGAGCTGCGCGATGTTGTGCATGCGCTGCGCCTGCTGATCCATCGAACTCTGCAACGCCTCGCGCTTTTCCTTCTTTTCCTCGAGCGTGAGATTCGCGTCGCCCTCGATCTCCGAGAGCCCGGTGGCGAGGTCCGGAAGCATAAAGGCATCGGGATTCTTCGGGTCGAGGAAACTGCGTCCTTTTTCGGTCAGGTCGGCCTCGTGCGCTTTTTCGTCGACGGTGAAAAACAGCGTCTCCTTGAACTCGAAGAGTTCCTTCTTCTGCGTGTCCTGGTAAAACGACAGTTCGGCCTTCTCCATGGCGCGGCGCAGCTCGGGTTCCTCCATGGCGCGCATGACCTGTTTGTGGCGCGGCTGGCCGAGCTTGATTTTGTAAAAGAGGCGGCCGGCGTCGTCCGTCTCTTTCTGCTCCTGGAGCCGCCACGCTTCGGCCGCGATTTCGTTGAGCAGAGTGGTCTGGGCTTTGACGAGGCGCTCGATGTGCGGTTTCCACACGTCGTACTGGTGTGAATCGTGCGTGACCGGGCCGGATATGATGAGCGGCGTTCGCGCCTCGTCGATGAGCACGGAGTCGACCTCGTCGACGATGGCGAAATAGTGGCCGCGCTGGACCTGGTCCGCCTTGCTGCCGGCCATGCCATTGTCGCGGAGGTAATCGAAGCCGAATTCGGCGTTGGTGCCGTAGGTGATGTCGGCGGTGTAGATCTGGCGGCGGAGGTGGGGCGGCTGGTCGTTCTGGATGCAGCCGACGGTCAGGCCGAGGAAACTGTAGAGCGCGCCCATCCATTCGGAGTCGCGGCGGGCGAGATAGTCGTTGACGGTGACGAGGTGCACGCCGCGCCCGGTCAACGCATTGAGGTAGATCGGCAGAGTGGCGACGAGCGTTTTGCCTTCGCCGGTGGCCATTTCGGCGATGCGGCCGCGATGGAGGGCGATCCCGCCGATGAGCTGGACATCGAAATGGACCATCTCCCACTTCACCGGCTGGTCGCACACCATGATGGTGCGTCCGCAGAGGCGGCGAGCTGCATTTTTGACCACCGCGAAGGCCTCCGGAAGGATTTCCTCCAGCCGCGTCTGCAGGCTGTCGAAGTCCTCGATCTGCGAGAGTTCCTCCTTCCACGTCAAGGTCTTCTGGGCCAGCTCCTCGTCGGAGAGCGAGTGCAGCGACTCCTCGATCGCGTTGATCTTCCTGACCAGCGGCCAAATGCGTTTAAGCTCGCGCTGGTTGCGCGTGCCGATGATCTTGCGAAAAACCCACTGAATCATATAACAAAGGAATCGAGCGACGGAAGGGCTGAAACGGGGCAACATGGCGCGAATGCCCGGAAAGGCAAGAAGGCACGGCAAATCTCCCGCGAAACGGCCCACCCCTGCCCAGGCGGCCGGTCTTGCGCGGGCCCGGCGTCGCGCAGGGCGAACGAGGCCCGGCTGAAGACCGGGCGGTGCCGACGCGCTCAGCCGACGCGCTCAGCCGACGCGCTCAGCCGGCGCCTCCCGCGGCGGTGGCCGAAGCGGTGTCCGCGCCGTGGTCGATGCGCCCCGGATGGGAATATACGTTCATGCGGCCGTCGCGGACGAATCCGCACAGGGTGACGCCCGCCGCCTCCGCGGTGGCCACCGCCAGGCTGCTCGGCGCCGAGATGGCGGCGACCACCGGAAGCCGCGCGACCACCGCTTTCTGGACGAGTTCGAACGAGAGGCGCCCGCTGAGCATGAGGAGATGGCGGTCGAGCGGCCAGCGGCCGGCCAGCCAGCACTCGCCGAGAAGTTTGTCGAGGGCGTTGTGGCGGCCGACGTCCTCGTGCAGGGCGATGAGGCGCCCGTCCAGGTCGAAGAGCGCGCTGGCGTGCAGTCCCCCGGTGGCGGCGAACGTCGCCTGAGCGGAGCGCAGGGTGTCGGGCAGGCCGAAAATGACCGATGCCGGCACCCGGACAGCGCCCCGCCCGGACGCCGGCAGTGGCGGGTGCCGCCGCATCACTTCATCGACAACCGCCTTGCCGCACAGCCCGCAACTGCTCGCCGTGAAAACATGCCGCGTCAGCCGGTCGAAATCCACCGAGCCCGGCCGCGTCAGCAGGACATCGACCGCCGCAGCCCCGTCCCCGTCCTCGGCCGGCTGCGCGCTCGGGCAGGTGGATATTTCGAACACGTCGCCGCGCGCCTCGACCACCCCTTCACTGAGCAGAAATCCGGCGGCCAGTTCGCGATCGTGGCCCGGCGTGCGCATCGCCACCGCCACCGGCCTCCCTTCAACCCGGATCTCCAGCGGCGCCTCGACCGCCACCGCATCCCGCACGACCTCCGCACCCGTCCGCGACAGACGGCGGATTTCGACGCCGGCTTGCGGGGAGACGCTGGCTTGCGGAGAGGTCATGCGTTGCTGCCCGCCGGGCCTGACGGCCGCAACGGCATGCTGCCAAAGGTCCGCCTCACCCGGCAGGCCGAGGCGCCGGAGTTCGGCGGCGATGCGATCGATGTCCGGTTCACGGACACCTTCCACGGCGAGTTGCTTCTCGTCCGCCGGCAAATCCGGAAGCATCGCGCGGGCGAGCGCCCAGCACGCCCAGGCGCGCCATGTGCGCAGTTCCTTGCGAGGCTCGACCATGCGGGTGGCGAGGTGCTGGTAGTGGCGGCGCGGATTTCCGAGAAAATGCCCCGGATCGTGATGCCGCATGATCCAGGCGGCCGCCGCGTACGGCAGCGGCCAGTCGCGCAGGACCGGTTCACCGCCGTGCAGATCCGCCGAGAGCGCCCGGTTGAGGAGCAGAAGCGATTGCGCCGGCAGTCCGGCCAGCCAGAGCGCCTGAGCACACTCCAGCGCCAGGTAATAGAAGCGCGGGCCGCGGTCGTCCTCCGCGTCACGGATCGATGCCGCGCTCAGCGGGCGATCGGGAACCGGGAGATGAGGACAGGGCGCCGGCATTGGCGGTGGGGACGTGGCGCCGGTCACTCCTTGTCTTTGAGCACGGACTCGCCGAGCACGACCATTTCCACGGCGCCGTGCAGCGTTTTGTCCAGGAATGGGGTGTTATGGCTCTTCGATTTCGTGAACGCGCGGCTGAAAGTCGTGGCGGCATCCGGATCGAAGAGCACCAGATCCGCCGGCTGGCCGGCCGCGACGCTCACCGCAGGAAGCCCGATCAGCCGGCGCGGCTCCGCCGAGTACCGGCGTACGAGCAAGTCCCAGCCGAAGCAGCCACCGCGGATGAAGTGGTGGTACAGTGAAACCACCGAGGTTTCCAGGCCGGTGATGCCGTTCGGGGCCGCGACGAACTCGCGCTGCTTTTCAAAGTCGGTGTGCGGCGCGTGGTCGGTGGCGATGCAGTCGAACAGCCCGGCCTTGAGCCCCTCAAGCAGCCCGGCGCGGTCTTCCGGAGTGCGCAGCGGCGGGTTCATCTTGTAGTGCGTGTCGTAGTCCCCGATGTCATCATCGATGAAAAGCAGGTGGTGGGGCGCCACTTCGCCGGTGACGCGCACGCCGTCGTTCTTGTAACGCTCGATCGTCCGCATCCCGCGCACGGTGGTGACGTGCTGGATGTGCAGCCGCGCGCCCGTGAATTGCGCGAGCCGGCAGTCGCGCGCCAGGCAGATTTCCTCGCTCAGCGCCGGGGTGCCGAAAAGCCCGAGCTTGTACGCGTGACGGCCTTCGTTGATGGCGGCGGGTCCGGAAAGCGCCTTCGTTTCGCAATGGCTGGCCAGCATCATGTCGAAGTCGCGAGCGTATTCCATCGCGCGCCGCAGCACCTGCGGGTTTTCCACCGGATCGCCGTCATCGGAAATCATGACGGCGCCCGCGGTTTTCATCGCGGCGATGGCGGCGAGCTCTTCGCCTTGGCGCCCCTTGGTGATGGCGCCACAGACGTACACAGGAATGCGGGCCGTGCGCGCCGCGATGTCACGGACATTCTTGACCATCGGTCCGCTGTCGGTCGCCGGCGTCGTGTTCGGCATGGCGACCACTCCCGTCACACCGCCGTTGATCGCCGCCTCCGCGCCGGACTGGATCGTCTCCGCCGCAATCTTGCCGGGCTCGCGCAGGTGGACGTGGGCATCGAAAAAACCGGGCGCCAGCACCTTGCTCCCGCCACCCTCGATCACCCGCACCCCGACCGGCACGTCGCTCGCGGCAAATCCCCGCGCCTCCACCCCGCGTACCACTCCTCCCTCCACCAGGACATCCGCTTCGGCCGGCGGCCCGGATTCGGTGGCGACAAGAACTCGGCGGAAATGCAGGGCAGGCATGATGGTGATCGCGGGCATCAACGGGACCGCACCCGCGGTTTGCGGAAGACATTTCCCTTGCTGCACAGAATGCGGCGCGGAGTGATGGGTGATTCGCTCCAGGTGAACGAGAGGATGGTGACAAGGTGGCCCGTACCGATGAGGTGGGCCGCACCGCCCCGGATGATCAGCCGGCCACATCCCGCGTCGTCGGGGATGACGTACGTTTCAAGACGCGCGCCCGTGGTGATGGAGGCGACGAGCACCCTCTCCCCCTCCCACAAATCGGCCGCTTCCATCAGATCCTGCGGGATGCTGATGCTGCCTTCGTAATCCACTTCGGCGCCAGTGATCGTGGCACGGTGAATCTTCGACTTCAATAAACTGCGAACCATGGAGCCCGGAGACCATCAACGCCCACACCCACCCCGGCGTCAACTTCGGGACAAAACCACACTCACCCCGCGATCGAATCCGGGTCCACGCCGAGTTCGCGCAGCCTGGCGGCAAGGGCCTTGGCACGTTCGGATTCCGCTTTCGCCCGTTCGATCGCAACCTTGGCGCGTTCGGCTTCCGCTTCCGCTCGCTCAGTGGCGGTTTCCGCCCGTTCGATCGCGGCTTTCGCCCGTTGGGCTTCGGTCTTTGCCCGCCTGGCTTCTTTGTTTGCCCGCCTCGCCTCGGTCTCTGCCCGCTCGGCCTCGGCTTTTGCCGTTTCCTCCCCCGTCGGGATGAGCGTGCCGCTGGCATCCACCCAGCGCAGCCAGTTGTCCTGTT
>CAZYHO010000266.1:0-2534 GCA_964647495.1 uncultured Akkermansia sp.
TCCTCCTCGCCCTCGGCTGGAAACGCCGCCGCATCATGTGGATGATCATCCTCGAGTCCGCCCTGCTCGGGTTCCTCGGTGGCGTGCTCGGCGTCGCCATCGGCGCCCTCGGCGTCGAAATTCTCAAGTCCACCCCGGCCATCCGCGGCCTCCTCGAACCGGACCTCAGCCCCCGCCTCCTCCTCACCGCCATCCTCATCGCCGTCATCGTCGGCGTCATCAGCGGGCTCTACCCCGGCTGGCGCAGCTCCCGCCTCTCGCCCAGCCTCGCCCTCCACGGGTAGGACGCCCGTCCATCGGCCGCCCGCAACTGAAGGCATATCGCACTGGATGTCACCAGGATGGAATGTTCGCGGCACGCAGCAAATCCTCATCATGGGCGTTCATTCACGGTTCCTCCACTCGTCATTCGAGCCTCTCACCTGCCCGCCGATCATTGCGTCATCAGAGTCTCCAGGCGCTTGGCGCTGACCGGCTGGGCGGTCCCGATTTCCTGCGCGAAGACCTGGACGCGGTATTCTTCGAGCATCCAGCGAAACATCTCGTGGTTTTCCGGCGCCACGCGCGCCTCCCATCCCGTGAATCGCTCGATGAGATCCGCCTTGTCCGCGTCTTTTCCCGGATTTGCGACCCATCTGTCATGGCGGACCTTCATCGCCTTGAGGTATCTCGGGATGTGCGGCAGTTGCTCGTGCGGCGCCTCAGCCGGAAACGACTCGGGGATGAGCCGGCACAGGTCACCGGCAAGGCCGGGATATGTCTTCGGAATCGCCAGCAGTCCGGCGCGCTGGTCCATGATCTGGTTCCACAACGTGAGCAGCCGGCGGGTCGCCATCGGCAGGTCCCGGCGCACGCTATCGCACAGCGCGGCGAACCGCGCTTCGGTCAGCGGGAGCAGCGGCTCGAGCCGCAGCAGGTGAGCCAGCATGTGTTCGCGAGCCGCGGCAACGCGGGACGCGGCCGATGCGGGTGATCCGGCTGATCCGGCTGATCCGGCGGATGCCGCGGCCCGCGCGAGCGCCTCGCCCATGCCGGCCGCCCGCGGCGCCTGCCTGCCCGCGGGGGCGGGCGTTCCGAGCGCCCGCAGCTCGCGCGTCAGCCAGGTTCCTTCTTTCGCCAGTGCCAGCTCGGCCAGTTGGCGCACGCCCGCCGGAGTTGCCTGCATCGCCTCCTCCTCGGTGCGAAACAATCGCACGTCCACGCCCTCATCGCCGGCAGCCAGCCCCGGCCAGCCAAAAACCGGGACGCCGCCGACTTCCTCCACCAGCACTTTTCCAGGCAGGTCGCCAAACGACCAATGCCGCAGCGCGAACCGCTCGACCCGCCGCGCCATCCGCTCCCATGCCTCGGTGCGCCAATCCTGTTTTTCCACGACCGCCCGCAGCGCTCCGAGGTCACGCCCCGCCGCCAGCACGCCGTTCCCGCGCGGATCGATCACTTCCACCCGCGGTTGCAGGTGCACCGGAACGCTCCGCGGCGGCCAGTCGCTCGCCCTCACCGCCACCCGGTATCGCCCGGTCAGGAACCCCGCCAGCGCCTCGTGGAAATCTGCCCGCCCCGCGTCGAACTCGCGCGCGATTTCCCGCGCTTTCGGTTCGATCGGCATCAACTGCCGCCGCAGCGGTTTCGGCAGCGCGCGCAGCATGATCGCCGCGATCTCCTCGCGCATCCCGGGTACCATCCATTGCACCTGGCCCGTGCTCAAATGCGCCGCCACCGCCGCGGGCACACGCACCGTCACCCCGTCGTCCTCGGCCCCGGGTTTGTGCACGTAACTCAACGGCAACACGCTTGTTCCGAAGGCCACCGACTCCGGAAATGGATCGCCTTCATCCTCCGCCTCGTCCCCCGCGGTCAGCTCCGCCTCCGTGACTCGCAGGAACGCATCGCTTCCCCCTCCCTGCTCCCGGATGCGCCGGTTCAGGTCATGCACCGACGAGATATCCCGCAGCCGCGCGGCATAAAACCCGAACAGCCGATCTTCCACCGCATCGACGCGCGCCCGCCGCATCCGGCTCAGCCTGGTCTCCGCCTTGTGGCGCACCGCCGTGTTGTGCGCGACGAAGGCGAGCGCCGGCCGCGCCTCGTCGTCGTCGATCAACGCCGCCCGGATGAAAAGCTGCGTCGCCGCCTCCGGATCCACCTTGCCATAGTCCACGCGCTCCCGCTTCACCTCCAGCCCGTGCAGCAGCGTGCGCCGCGTGACCAGCACGCGGCCGGATCGCGCGTCCCACCCGGGCTCGCCGTGCCGCACTTCGCACAAATGCGCCCCCAGCTCGACCACCCACTCCGGATCGATCCGCGCCACCATCCGCGCGAAGAGCTGTGAGGTGTGCACGATTTCACCCGCGACGATCCAGGGCGGCTGGCTCGACTTCTCTCCGCCTCCCGCCGCCCGCTTCTCCCGCTTCTCGTACAGCCCCGATCCCGGAAAGATGAGCGCCTCCCGGTTTCCTCCCGTCTTGTACTGGTTGCGGCGTTCGCGCATGGCCACATGCCCGAGGTGCGCCGCCAGGATGCACCGGTGAATCGCG
>CAZYHO010000266.1:2634-6813 GCA_964647495.1 uncultured Akkermansia sp.
CCTCTCCCGCCGCGGCCTCTCCCGCGGCAGCCCGTCCATTCCGCAGATCCGCGCCGAAAGCATCCGCCAACTGCTTCCACACGTCCCGCCATTCCTGCATCCGCGTATACGAAAAAAAATGCGTCCGGCAAAACCGCCGCAACGCCTGCCGCGAGGCCCCCTGCGGCGGAGGCGCGGCCCGCCAGATCCGCAGCAGCGTCAGGAAATCCGACTGCGGCGCGACAAACGCCCGGTGTGCCGCGTCGGCCATCTCGCGCTTCTCATCCGGACGCTCGCGCGGGTCCGGAATGCTCAAGCCCGACGCGATGATCAGCATTTCAGGCAGCGCGCGCTCCTGCCGCGCCTGCACGAGCATCCGCCCGAGCGCCGGATCCACCGGCAGCCGCGCGAGTTCCCGCCCCAGCGGCGTCAGCTCATGCATGTCGTCCAGCGCGCCCAGCTCATGCAGCAGCCGATAGCCGGCACGGATCGCCGCCGGCGCCGGAGGATCGATGAACGGAAACGTCTCGACCTCGCCCAGCCGGTACGCCTTCAGCCGCAGAATCACCTCGGACAAATTCGACCGCTGGATCTCGGGCGTCGTGTGCCGCCCACGCTTCTCGAAATCCTCCCGCGAGTACAGCCGGATGCACAGGCCGTCCCGCACCCGCCCCGCCCTGCCGGCCCGCTGATTCGCGCTGCTCTGCGAAATCGCCTCGACCGGCAGCCGCTTGATCCGCTTCTGCGCGTTGTAGCGGCTCACTCTCGCCAGCCCGGTGTCCACCACGCACCGGATCCGCGGGATCGTGATCGATGTCTCCGCCACGTTCGTGGCCACGATCACACGCCGCCGCCGGCCCGGCGCGAAAATCCTCTGCTGCTCGCCCGACGGCAGCCGCCCGTACAGCGGCAGCACATCGAACCCGCTCCCCAATCGCCCGCCCAGCATCTCGCACGCGTCGCGGATGTCCCGCTCCGCCGGCATGAACACAAGCACGTCGCCATCGTCCGTCTCGATCAACGCGTCCTCCACCGCCGCCACCGCGTCCTCCACGTATCCGCCGTCCTCGTCCGCTTCATCCGGCGCCACGTGCCTGATTTCCACCGGAAACATCCGCCCGGACACCTCGATCACCGGCGCCCCGCCGAAGGCCTGCGCGAACGCCTCCGTGTCGATCGTCGCCGACGTGACCAGCAGTTTCAGGTCCGGCCGCCGCCGCAACAAGCCGGCCAGATGCCCCAACAGGAAATCGACATTCAGCGAGCGCTCGTGCGCCTCGTCGATGATCACCACCGAATACGCCCGCAGCAACGGGTCGCCCTGGATCTCGGCCAGCAGAATCCCGTCCGTCATGAACTTGATCCGCGTCTCCGGCCCGGTGTCGTCGCTGAACCTCATCTTGCATCCGACTTCCCTCCCCCACTCGACGCCCAGTTCCTCCGCCACGCGCTTCGACACGCTCATCGCCGCCACCCGCCGCGGCTGCGTGCACCCGATCATCCCGCGCGCCTCGGGCAGCGCCTCCAGGCACATCTTCGGCAATTGCGTCGTCTTCCCGGATCCGGTCTCGCCGGCCAGCACGACCACGGGATTCTCCCGGATCGCCGCCACAATCTCCTCTCGCCGCCGCGTGATCGGAAGCTCCTCCGGATAACGAATCACATTCATCAGCCAAAAAATTGCGAAGAAAACACGAAGAAAAGCTTGCCGGATCACCGGTTTCTCAACTACAACCAGAAAATCCCGCTGTTCATATGAAATCACTGCTCACCATCCCGGCCATCGGCATCGCGCTCCTCGCTTCCTGGTCCGCCCAGGCAGCCAGTATTTTCACCCCCGGAGACACCATATTCGGGGGAGCCAGCGATGGCACAAATTTCAACGTCGGTGTGATCGGCACCACCGGCGCCACGAACAACTGGCCAGCGGCTGAGCCGCCGTCGGCCGCCATCGATGGCACCGCTCGAAAATACCTCAATTTCGCCAGGCTGAATACCGGCGTTCTTGTCACACCATCGTTTAACGGAGGCAACGGATCAGTTGTCACATCCTTGACCTTGTGGACCGCAAATGACGCGGAGAACCGCGATCCAGGCAGCTACGCAATCTACGGCACGAACTTGACCATCGCAGGCGACGGCCCGTTCGCACTCTCGAACTTCTCCCTGATTTCTTCGGGCGCTCTGGCTCTTCCGGCCGCCCGGAACAACCCGACCGGCACTCCAGAGGCCCCCGCGCCGCTTCTCCCCGACACATTCGAAACCGTGAACTTCACGAACTCCACTTCGTATACCAGCTATCTCTTGTTGTTTCCCACAGTGAAGGACGACCCGGGGGGAACGGCGAACAGCATGCAAATCGCCGACATACAACTGGACGGCGTCGTGCCCGAGCCCGCGACCGCCGGCCTCGCCGCCCTCAGTCTCGGCGCCCTGCTCCTGCGCCGCCGCCGGAACGCCTGAGGAAATTATCTCAGGCTTTCTGCACCTCGGGCCGCTGCCGGCCCGAGGCTCCACGGGTTCCGGCTCATGCCCGGAACCCGTTTTTCATTTTATACCATCCCGCTGCACCCCTCATTCGTGCACCATGAACCCCTGAACCGTGCACCCTCACACCACATCGCGATGCGTCGGGACCGGGCGGCCCGGGCGGAAGTATTCCAGGTGATCGATCACCAGCGCCGCGCCTTCCGAGCCTGAGAGCGGCGCCGCCATCGCGGCCCGCAATTCGGCCTCCAGTTCCTCGGGGGCCGCTTCCGCGCGCAGGTTCACGATGACTTGAGCGCTCGTCACGTCATCGTCCAGCCGCTGGGAAAGTTCCGGCACGAAGTCGTTGCGGACCAGACTCACGGCGGCGATTTCCCCGCTGAGCGAGTCGTCCGGGCTCAGCGTCATCTTCAGGTGCGCGACCTCCGCGCCGCGCGCGCGCAGTCCGGCGTGCAGACGCGTCGCGAAGCCATGAACGAGCGAGTCGGCGTCCACACCGTCCGGCGCCTCGACCCGCACCGTGGCATTCAGCCAGCCGAGCAGCGCCTCGCCCTCGGCGTACGTGTCGTAGTCGATTTCCATCGTCGCGCGGCCGCCGTGTTTTCCCGATTCGATCGCATCGAACCAGTCGTCCAGCCCTTCGCCGGTCCGGCAGGAGACGGCGCGCACCGCCACCGCCGCGGGAAACTCGCGCTTCAGCGCCGCCCGCAGTTCATCCAGTTCATCCGGCTCCAGCAAATCCCGTTTGTTGATCACGATCTCGTCCGCCTCCTCCAGTTGCTTGCGGTATATATAAACCACCTTCGACGAAAAATTCCCGCCCTCCGCCAGCCCGAGCACCCGCTGCGCACGGACCGGATCGACCAGCACCGAGACCGGCGCGATCGAAAACGCATCGCCATACATCCGCCGCAGCGGGTACGTCACCGTGGCCACCAGATCCGTGCAGCTCCCGACCGGCTCCGCGATGAAATCGTCCGGCCGCGCCTCGACCGCCAGTTTGCCCGCCGCCTCCACCAGCGAGTTGAACCGGCAGCAGAAACACCCGCCGGGAATCTCCTCCGTCGCAAACCCCTGCGAGCGCAGCATCTTCGTGTCCACCAGCTCCCGCCCCTGGTCGTTCGTGATCAGTCCGACCCGCCTCCCGCGCCCGCTCAAATGCCGGGCCAGCCGCGAAACGGCCGTCGTTTTCCCCGCTCCCAGAAAGCCCCCGATCATGATGTAGCGCGCTGGTGAATTCATGGCAATCACGGCGCTACCCCATCCCGGATGCCGCCGCCGTCAACATCCCCGGCCCCCCGGCGCTGTCCATGCCTCATTGCGCATATTCCTCCGTTTCTCCTGCTGCGGCGCCGTTTGAGCGTGCTCGTTCCCGGGTACAGCGGCGCGTCCCGCCCGCCGCAGCCGTGTGGAGAACATCGTCGCGCACAGCCTATATCCCGGGATCGCACAAGGGGTCTGTCCCCACCCTGCTCACAGGGCCAACGGCCCGGTCCTATCCCGGCCTGGGGATCGCACAAGGGGTCTGTCCCCACTCTGCTCACAGGGCCAACGGCCCGGGTCTATTTCAGCCTGGGGCATCGCCCCAGGATTTGGATCCCCCGATCGATGAGGGCTGAAAGCCCGGTCCATCTTCGATCGTGCCGCTGCCACGACAATCTTCGTGATCGACACGCTCATCCATGCTGGCTCCGCGTTCCGCCTGAATGCGGG
>CAZYHO010000267.1:0-6763 GCA_964647495.1 uncultured Akkermansia sp.
GATGCGGGTGTACATTTGCCGATTCGCGGTATGATGAGGATTCCGCAACAAACCGCCGCCATGAAGACGATTCTCTGTCTTGCCCTGTCGTTGTCCTGTCTGGCCGCCGTGAATGCGGCCGCCGATGGTGTGCCGTCGTGGGGACGCGAAGTGATTCACTACAAGATCAACCCACGCACCGGCGTCGAGGAACGCACCGGCAGCACCGAGAGCGAGTCCGATCCCTCGCGCAACCTGCTGAGCCAGGTCACCAAGAACTCGCAAGGTGTGGTGACCATGCGCCGCGAGTTTATCATGGACAGCAAGGGGCGCATCCGTCGCGGCGTGCTATGGGACGGGCAAGGAAATCCGCAGGGCCGGACAGAGTACGGTTTCGACAGCTACGACCGCATCAACGAGGAGCGCCTCTTCTTCAACGGGAGGCTCATCAGGCGCATGCTCTTCAAGTACGACGCCACGTCGCGGCGGCTCGTCGACAAGTTTTACATCTTGAACGAGAAAGATCCGAATGGCCGGCTGGTCGAGTCCAAGCCGCGTGCGGACGACGTGCCCTTCCTTCCCGTGACGAAGGCGGACAAGGAGCTGCCGGGATTCGGGATCCCGCAGTTCCGCGGCATGGAGGCGCCGGCGGGCCAGCCTGGGGCGCCGGCGGGCGCGGCGCCGCAACCACCGCCGAAGAAGAAGGGGTTTTTCGACAAGATGTTCAAGCGTTAGGCAATTCATGTTCCGCATGCGACCCGTCACACTGCTGCTCACCCTGTTGTTGATCGCCACGCTGGCGGGCTCCTGGGCGTATGCCGCCTACCAGCGCAAACTCATCGGCATCAAACTGGCGGATCGCGGTCTCTTGCCCGGTGTTTCCTCCGATGCCGAGGTGATTTCCGAGGCTCCGGCGCCTGACGGCTCCGAGGACGACTCCAACGACCTCGCCATCGTGAGAAAGAACCTGCAGTTCTTCAAGGAGCAGGTGGAGCTGCTCCGCAAGGAAAACGAAAACCTGAGCAGCTCGGTCCGCAAATTGTCCGAGCAGCTCGCGACGCGGAGCGGCGGGCCGGATGATCCGGACGGCGAGAGCGCCGGCTTCAGCCCGGAGTCGCTCGTGCGCGATGTCGAACTGATCCGCGAGCTGAAATTCGACCCGGCCCCGACGTTTGTCCGGATCCCGGTAACCGAACTCGAAGAGAAGATCCGCACATCACTGCGCGCCCGCCTCTCGGATGAGCAGGCCGCTTCCCAGGCGCGCGCCGCCCGCGCGCTCGGCCTGACCCCGGAGGAATTCGACTGCATCGACGCGCTGACCGGCCTGATCCTCGAACAGGCCGGCGGGCACTACGAACCGAGCACCAACGAACTCTTCATCGACGCGGCCGCCGACTTCGAAAATCGCCCCGACCTCAAAACCAAGCTGGTCAAAGAGATCGCGTTCGCCCTGCTCCAGCAGCACCATCCGGGCATCGGGCTCGATCCGCTGCACCCGCAGAACAACGACCAGGCCGCCGCCGCGCGGGCGTTCATGCTCGGCGATGCCGTCGCCACGAAGATCCACTTCGGTGTGGTCGAAGCCCTCAACACCGACTACGGACGCCCCCCCCAGGGGCGCGTCGTTCCGACCGTCTCGTCCTCGGCGCCGCTTTATCTGCGCCAGTTGTTTCTTTTCCCCTATATGATGGGCAGCAGTTTCGCGCAGGAGTTGTCGCAGGACGACGGGCCGAAATCGCTCAACAGGATTTACGACCGCCTGCCCTCCTCCACGACAGAAATCCTCCATCCCGAACTCTACACCGCCTCCCCCGCCTTCCTCCCGGGCACGGTGCTCTATGACGAGGTGTACGTGCACGACACCGCGCCGTACGCCGACAACGTCCTCGGCGAGTTCACCATGTACATCCTCTTCAAGGCCCGCCTTCATGAAGACCAGGCGTTCGAGGCCGCCAGCGGCTGGCTCGCGGATCGCTACCTGTGCTACCCGGGCACGGACGGACCGGCCGGCGACCACGTCCACTGGCGCACGCTGTGGCAGACGGAGGAGGACGCCGCGGAATTTCTCAAGGCCGCCCAGACCGTCTGGCTGCACCGTCACGCGATCCCATGGAACGCGCGCTACGCACAGCCGGATGGATCGACGATCGTCAACGACCCGACGCGCCAGTTGCGGCTGCGCCTCGGGCCGGACAAGAAGAGCGTCACGCTCGTCGACTCGCCCGATGAAAAGTGGGCGGATGCGCTGGAGGCGACGCTCGTGCAACCGTGAATCCGCGATCGCCATGACAGCCCGTCTCGTCCACTACGAAGGCCGCGTTCAGGGCGTCGGGTTTCGCTACACGGTAAAGAACATCGCGCGCGGCTTCGAGGTCACCGGCACCGTGCGCAATCTGCCGGACGGCAGGGTCGAACTGGTCGTGGCCAGCGCCGATTCCGGGGAACTCGACGATTTCCTCGGGGAAATCAGCGTCAACAGCCCGCTCGCGCACCACATCAAACGGGTCGACAGCATGCCGATCGACCCGCCGGCCGGCCTGCGCGGATTCGAAATCATCACTTGAGGCGCCCGCGCGCCCACCGCCAGAGCACCGGCACGAGAAACAAGGCGACGAGGAGGTTGATGGCGATCGCCAGGGCGCAGACGCGGCCGAGGCTTGCGAGCCCGACGTTTCCCGCCCACGCGAGCGATCCGAAACCACACACGCTCGAGCCCGCGCAGACGAGCAGCGGCCGCACGAGCCGCGCCCGCATTCGCTCCACGGATCCATGGTCCTGGAGGTCGAGCGTGACGTAAATATAGTAGTCGCTCCCTGTCCCGAGGCACAGGAGCAGGGCAGGCAGCGTGAACGAATTCCAGCCGAGCCCGAGCCACGCCATGGCGCCGAGCAGTGCTCCCAAGGCGAGCGCGAGGCTCAGGCACACGAGCAGGAACACGCCCGGCCGGCGCAGCACGACCGCGAGCAGCCCGAGTGTGACGGATCCAAAGACGACCGCGAGCCAGAAAAACCCGCGCGCCAGGTGCTGTTCGATGACGCGGCCGACAAGCCTGGATCCGGCGAGATACACGCCGTCGGTTTGCAGCGCGCCGAGCGCCGCCATCGTGTCGGGATCGCCCGGATCGAGCCGTGGCCGGACGATGCCCAGACACAGGCTGCGCGCCGCCGGATCGTGGCCGGCCGCCCTGGGCGCCGCGAAGCGGGCGAGAAGCCAGCGCGCGGCCGGCCCCTCGGGCCACAACGCGCGGGCGTTGGTTTCGGGCTGCGTGCCGGCGGGAGCCGAAACCGGATCGTGCGGCGGACCGGTGGCGGAAGCGGAGGCGGAGGCGGTCGCGGTCGCGGAAGCATCCGGCGCCGCGGCCCATTGGCGCCACCAGGCGAGCACTTCCGCGGTGAGGGAAAATGCCTCGCCGGAGAACCCGGCGGCGCTCACCGCCGCGCGCAGCCGCGCCTCTTCGGCGGCGATCCGGCGAGCCGGACCGAGCAGGTTGGCCTGCTGCACCGCCGGATCCGGCCACAGGGCGCGCGGCAGCGTGAACGACGTGATCACACCTCGCTCGCGCAAATCATCGAGCCGTTCCTCCAGGCCGGCGAGGCGCGCGGCGACTTCGCTTTCATCGCGCCCGGCCACCAGGATGCTGAGAGATTGCTCGCCGCCGCCGAGTTGCGCGCCCAGCCGGTCCAGCGTGTCATACGCCTCGCTGACGCGAGGCCGCAGCGAGCCGGAGTCGAGATCGAGTTTCGGCACACCGCGGACGGCGAGTCCGGCCAGGCCGCCCGCGAGCATGAGCGCGACGAGTCCGGGCAACGCGCGGTCGAGCCACACGGCGCCAGTGCGGCCTTCGCTTTTCCCGGGTGGTGGAGGCGCCGGCGCGGGCCATGGCGCGGTGCGCGGTGGATGGAGCGCGAGCGCTTCCAGCACACGAGGATACACGAACAGAAACAATCCGGCGCCGAGGAGCACGCCGATCGTCACCAGGATGCCCAGCTCCGCCAGTCCGGGCAGGCCGCAGAAAACGAGCGCCGCGAACGAAGCCGCCGTCGATGCGGCCGCCCAAAGGATCCCGCGCCGTGTCCGCCGCATCGCGTCCGCCGCCGCGCCCGCGCCTCCCGCCGCGTATAACAGCACGCCGTAGTCGACGGTCAATCCGATCAAAATGCTGCCGCATCCCACGGTGAGCACCGTCAGCCGGCCGGCGAGCAGTCCGGCCGTCGAGATCGTGAGCACGAAGATGAGCGCCACGAAGACGGCCAGGAGCGGAAGGAGCCGGAGGTCGCGGTACCCGAACCAGACGATCAGGCAGATGAGCGCCAGTGCGAGCCCGCCCGAAAGCTTCATGTCGTGCTCCATGCTCCGGCTGATCTCGCTGACAAAAGCCGGCTCACCGGTGAATCGCACGCTCACGCCGCGCGGAGTGGCGACCGCTTCAGCCGCCGCACGCACGGCCGCCAGCCACTCACCGGTCGCCCGGTAATCGGGCAGCGGCCGCGCCGACTCGACGAACACCAGCCGGAACCGCCCGTCAGGCGAGGCGAGCGAAGGCGCGAGATCGCGCGCGTTCTCACTCTCGCGCAGGAGCGGCGCGGCAAGCCCCAGCGGATCGTACCCCATCAGGCGATCCGACCCGTCCAGCGAAGTCGCAAGCGCTTCCAGTCCTTCTTCCAGTGTGGCTTCGAGCCGCCCCGGCGCGATCCGCCGCTCGAGATCCGCGAATTCATCGGGCGGCCGGTTCAGCAGCGCCCAGGCGAGAAACTCCAGCAGGTCCGCCGAAAATGACGAGGCGTCCGCATCCGCCTGCGTCGCATCCATCTCTTCCATCGCTTCCGTCGCTTCCGTCGCTTCTCCGGCGCGCGAAGGCGGCCCGACATGCTGCGGGTCGAATGGCGAGCGCCAGATGACGCGTCGCGCCAGCGGAGTTTCCGTGCCAGGCAATTCGCGCGCCAGCAGGCCGGCCACCTCCTCGACCGCCGCCGCGTCCGGCCCCTCGAGCGCCACGATCAATTCATCCGCGCCCGCGAAGTTCTCGAGGAACAGCCGATACCCGGCGGATTCTTTCAGCCCGGGAGGCAGCAGCCGCGTGATGTCGACATCGAAGGAGACTCGGGACAATCCGAGCGTCACGTATCCTGCGGCGAGAAGCAGAGCGAGCGCGGTCCAGCCCGGCCGCCATCGCGCATGACCGGAGCCCACGGTCATGAACGCGGCCTCCGGGAGAGACGGAAGGCGCGCACGACCACGTCCGCCCGAAAGACCCCGCTGGTTTCACCGATGCCTGTGTGCATGCCCATCACGCGTCGAGCCCGCCGGTTCAGTTGAAGCTTGTGGGCGCGGTCAACGGAAACCGGGCGCGCAGGCTCACGAGGAAATAAAACACGGCAAGCCGCCATCGCACCGACCACGGGCTGTCGAGGCGGCCGGCCAGCACCGCGTTGATGGCCGAGGGCAGCCGAAGCACTTCCTTCGGCTCCACGAGCACCTCGATAAACGGCCGCGTGTAGAACTTCTCGATCAATTTGAAATACGTGCGCATCGACCGCCGCAGCCAGCGTTCATATTGCCGCATGCGGCGCGTCAGTGGCGCGCCGCGCCGGAGCGCGTCGTCCACCGCCAGCGCCGCCGCGTGCCCGGACTCCATCGCGATGTGCACGCCGGAGGAAAAAATGGGATCCATGAAACCCGCCGCGTCCCCGACACGCAGCAGCCGCGGGCTCACGAAGCGCCGGTTCGTGTAACTGTAGTCCGCGATCACGCGCAACGGGCCGATCCGCTCGGCCGCCCCGAGCTTCTCGCGCAGTATCGGGGAGGATTCGACCAGCCGCGCAAACGCCGCTTCCGGGGAAAGTCCGGCGCTTTTGAACGCCGCCTGATCGAGGACAAGGCCGGCGCTCACCTTGTCCGGCGTGAGCGGGATCAGCCAGGACCACTCGTTTTCCAGCCGCACAATGATGATGTCCCCCTGCCGTTCGCCGCCGGGCAGCGGCACCCCGCGAAAGTGGCCGAACACGGCGATCTTGCGGTGCGCCGGATGCATGTCCCGCAGCCCTTCGCGCACTCCGGTGAAAGACGACTGCCCCGTCGCGTCGATCAGGAATCGCCCGTCGGTCGTCCGCCCATCCTCGGTGTGCACGGTGACGCGATCGGCGTGCACCTCGTAATTTCGCACGGCGCAGCCTTCGCGCACTTCGACGCCGCGGCGGCCCGCCTCCTTGAGCAGCATGTCGTCGAATACCGAGCGCTCGACCTGCCAGGCGGTCGTCTGTTCGTTGAAACACCCGTCGGCGAAGAGGAAATCGACGTGCCGCGATCCGTT
Organism: uncultured Akkermansia sp.; assembly: GCA_964647495.1. Taxonomy (GTDB): domain Bacteria; phylum Verrucomicrobiota; class Verrucomicrobiia; order Verrucomicrobiales; family V1-33; genus CAJBME01. Next base: position 6,290 of record CAZYHO010000267.1, read on the forward strand.
TCCGAGCCAGAATTGCGCGCCGAGTTTTTTCATGTAGCCGCCGCTTTCCATGAGCGGCAGCAGGCCCAGCGCCTCCATCAGCCGGCGGTTGTACGGCAGAAGCGATTCCCCGATGTGGAATCGCGGGAACACCTCCTTCTCGAGCACCAGCGCGCGACGACCCGCCCGCGCCAGCGTCAGCGCCGCCGCACTTCCGGCCGGGCCGCCACCCATGATGATCGCGTCGTATTCAGCCATGCGCCCGCCATCCATAGGCGCGTCCGGCATGCTCCGCAAATGGTCGCCACTCCGCCTGCCGCGACGCGCCTCAAGCCGCGCCCGAACCGGGCTCAAGGCTTCAAGGCGCCGTTCCGGAAGGCGCGGCCTGGCCTCACCCTGTGAGGGCGCATCTCCGACGGAGGAGTGGGGAGGGTACCTCCGGGCACGCCAGCGGTTCCCGAGTCTGAGGCCATGGGGGACCGCCGATTCTCGGAA
>CAZYHO010000268.1:0-6761 GCA_964647495.1 uncultured Akkermansia sp.
CCACCACAAATTACCCCGAAGCTTCCACCCCCCGATCCCCCGCAATTACCGCGGCCAGCCGCACCAAAGCGGACAACCCGTTTTCACTTTGCCCAAATGCCTCGTTGTGACAAGTCAAACCCGTTCCCTGGAGTGAAGTGTGAACGCAGTGGAGAACCACGGAGCGTCATGTGGAATCGTCCTCCACACCACAACGGGGCCAACGGCCCGGCACTATACCAGCCTGGGGCGATGCCCCATAGGCGTTAACTTAAACGTTTGCTTACACGCCGAAGGCTCCTGGACTGCGGCGAGCATCGCCGCTCTGCCCGGGAGGGCCCACTCGCCGCAAGCCGCCCGCTCAGTGGGAAGAGAGCCCGATCCCGAGGCGAAGCCGTCCCCCGGAGAGCTGTGATGCTCACAGCAGTCCCAGGGCCTTCGGCTGCTTCATTCGTACAGCTTTTGAGTTGGAGTACCGGCTTCAGCCGGGCGCGAAGCTTCGCGCGAAAGAACATTCCGCAAAGCGCTGCGCTTCCGCCTGAAGGCGGGACTCCAACCCGACGATTCTCCGCACAGGTTTTCAGTTGGCATCACATAAGGGGTCTTCTCCGAGATGGGCCGGATGCTTAAGTTAACGCCTATGGGGCGATGCCCCAGGCTGAAATAAATCCGGGCCGTTGGCCCTGCGGCAGGATTGGGGACAAACCCCTTGTGCGATCCCCGGCCAAGGGCTGTGTGCGACGATGTTCTCCACACGGTTTCGCGGCTTGGCCTGAGGTTCCGACTTGCCCCCGGCACCAACGGACTTGTGCGGAAAACCGTTGGGTTTGGAGTCCCGCTTTAGTTCTGATATCAACGGAGTAGAATGAGGGACTCAAAGACACTTTCCCCCCTGCGATTTTGAGTTCTCGGGTAGGGCGGCGCGTCCCGCCCGCCGTATCCGGCGTCTCGCTGGATACATCGCGCGTCTCGCGCCGTGTGCGCGCACACGTTTGCCGCTGCAAGGAGCGGCGCGTCCCGCCCGCCGGAGACCGGCGGGCTACTGAAACCAGCGCCGATTGACCAATCTTTCTTGGCCGCGTCCCCAAGACCCACACACCGACCACCGCCTCAGGGCATCTCCCATGTCCGGCGCCGCGCCTCGTATTCGGCTCGCGGGAGCAGCACATAGACCGGCTGCCGCCGCGGATCGAGCCAGGCTATCATCGTGCGCAGATCGGCCTCGCTCATGGTCGTGCATCCGATGCTGGCCTTGGTGCCGCCGGCGCGCCAGATGTGAAAGAAAATACTGCTGCCGCCCGCCGGCACGACATTCGGCGGCGCGTTGTGGCGGATGAACAGTTTGAGCGAGTGAGCGTGATCCCGCTGCCGCATCTGCGCTTTCTTTTCCCACTCCGTGCGCGGCGCGTGCTTCAGCCGCACATGCCGGTTGTAGTGCGGCGATCGCGAATCCTCCACCCACAAATCCCGCTCCGTGATCTGGAAATACGGCTGCTCGGGATGCCGCGCGATCTCGCGCTCATACCCGCACGCCGTGCCCAGCGCAAACACTCCGGCCGGCGCCCGCTTGTCCCCCTCCACCTTCAGCGCCGCTCCGCGCGGCGCCGGATGCAGCCCGCGCCCCCACACCAGTCCGGCTCCGCCCAGCCGCCCAGGCCACGCCGCCCCGGCAGCCCGCCATCCTCCTCCAGGCCGCCTCTCCCACCGCTGCAACGTCACCGTCGTCCCGCTCCACCCGTCCGCCAGCCCGACCACGACCTGTGTCGTCGCCGCCGCCAGCCGAAACCCGGCCGCCGACTGCCCGCGCGCCGCCGCCCCCATCATGCCGGCGCCCATCACGATGAATTCCCGTCTTCTCATCCCACGCCTTAACACCGGCTCGAGATCTTCTCAACCCGCGCCTGGCTCCGCGCTCCACCAATTCCAGACACTTACGGCGGCACGACGCGGAGCCGGAAAAAACCGGGCGGAGCGGGCAGGAGCCGGCTGGAAACGATTTCCAGCCGGTCGGAGGCGCGTTCGACTGGCAGGGGCACGGGCCGCCATTCATGCAAATCGGCGGATTCCTCTACGAACAATCGCCATCCGTCGGCTTCGTAACTATCCGTGAACCACCCGCCAGGCTCGGTGGCGGAAGGGAGCACCCACGGGGCCAGCGCGAGCCGCCAGGTGGCGGTGACCTGCCACGCCGGCTGCGGGATGCTGTAGGTCGGGATCTGGAGCACAGCCTGCAAGTCCGGCCGGCGCGCGGCGAGGACATCGGTCTCCATCGGAACCAGCGGGTCGAGATTGAGGAGAAACTCGACAGCATCGGGCCAGCCATCACGATCCGTGTCGCGCGTGGCGTCGGACGGCGGCGTGTCCAGACCGGGGAAATCCGCCTGCCATTGCCGCATCGCGGACGAGGGCGCGGGCGCCAGGTCCAGGACGACCGCATCGGGATTCGGCCAGGCGGGAGACATCGCAAGACCATAGACCTCGGTGCGGCCAGCGGCATCGACGAGGCCGACCACCACGCGGGCGCGTGTCGTCGGCCCCACCGCGGCGACCTGCGGGAGCGTGATGGATTGTATGCATTCCAGCGAGGTGGCCAGGCACGCGAAATCCTGGGAGGCGAGCAGTTCACCACGCTCCGAAAATATCTGGCAGCGCGCGGCGAGTCCCGGCCGGTCATCCGTGGCTGCCAGCACCGCGGTGAGGGTGGCCGGTCCGCGTGTCAGGTCCACGACGGACGGACTGAACTGGAACAATGTGAGGCGCGGTTTCCGCTGGTCGGCGTTGCGCCGGTCGGGCAGCGGCGCCGCAACCGGAAATACTTCGCGATGGACCAGCCCGCTGGTATCGCGCGCCTTCCACACGACCCAGTGCGCGCCGCCGAGCCCGCGCGGCGGCACGTCGAAGCCGGCTTCGTACACGCCGTCCGCCGCCGTGCCGGAAATGCGATGCGTGGCCGAGAACGGCACTTCGAGCACGCTGCTGTCGTTGGCATCCACCAGGGTGATGCTTCCCTCGCCGATTCCGCTGCCGCTGTCCGCCAGGCGCGCCGTCGCGGTGATCCGGCCCCAGCTTCCCGCGTCCGCATCGAATGTCGCGGCCACCGGTGTGATGGCGGGTGGTGTGATGTCTGCGGGCATGTTCCTTTCGAGGATCGTCGGCAACGCGAGGCTCGGCGGGTCGGTCTGCCAGAGCCTTTCCACGGGATCCAGGCTTGCCTGGGGAGCGGCAGGTGTATGCCCGGCCCTGTGCCAGAGCCGCAACCGCAGAGATCCGGTGCTCGCGGCGGGGATCGTCAACGGCACGTCATACACACCCGCCTGCGCGCTGCCGCGCACGCGCCCTGTATGATCGAAGGCCACCTTCCAGCCCTCCCTCTCCAGCGCGGCGCCGGTGAGCGCCGACGTTTCCCCGGCCGGCGGCTCCAGATAAATCTCGCCGCGCTCGAACCCGCTGCCGCCGGCATCACTGATCCCCAGGCGCAGCACCAACGGCACGTCGCGCCCGTCGAGCGTGATCACTGGCGGCAGCCCCTGGATCCCCTCCAGCACGGGTGGACGGACATCGTGAGCAAGCGTGGCAAAGGAATCCGGCAGGCCGGAAAGCAGCGGCTCCAGGCTCCTGCCGTCCGCTTCGGATTGTCCCGCGCGGGCGTCCATGACCGCCACACGCAGCCACATTTTATAGTATTCCACCTGCATGTTGGGCGGAGGCATCAACACCCGGTAGCGACCGGAAAACGTGTCGCCCTCCACCCGGTCCGCCCCGTCGAAATAATACGACGTCGAACGGTTGGGATAGAGCGACGATCCGGTTTGCAGAAATCCCTCGAGCATTCCGTTCGGGCTGTCGATGGCGATGAGCGCTTCCAGCAGTGGAGGAAGACCGGGAGCCGCCGGAGGCACTTCGTTGAAACGGATTCCTGTCACCACCGGTGGCGCGGCGGCCGGCCGGAGATTGATCTGCACGTGGGCCGGCGGGGCGATGCCATCAAGCGTCCAACCGGCCGCATCGGTTCCGGGCGCCAGCGGTTTGCCGGCCAGGGCATACGTCTCCCCGGCTCTGGCGTATCCCAGCAGCCGCGAAATCATCGGCCCGCCTGTGGCGCGGAATTCCTGATCGAACCACTCCTGCCGCCGCAAACGCCAGCGGGGATCCGCCGAAGACGGGTAAAACTCGAGCGGTGCCGTCTGCGCGCGGATCGAAAGCTCGACCGGCACATCCGATCCTTCCGTGTCAAAGGCATACCATCCCGACGCAGGCGCCGTCCAGGTGGCCGTGGCCGCAAGACTGTTGTCACCGCTGTGATCCCACACGAGCAGCGCCTGGCGCGGCGTGGAAGCCACCGCCACGCTGCCCAGCACGACTGGTTCCGGTGCATCGAGAAAAGGAAGATCATCCGCCACCCAGCTCAACATCATGGCCAGCGGCGACCTCACGGGCGCGGTCGTGGTCGCGCGCAGGAAGCAGCTTTCTTCCGCCTCCGCGCGAAAGAACCACGAGTCCATCGAACGGCGCAACGGCAGCGGCGGTGAGTGCGCTGTGTTGTGCAGACTCATGGATAATCCCGGGTCGCCGCCGTCCGCCCGGCTGATCCGATACCATCCATTCCGCGGCGCGGTCCATCGCCACAACACGGCGGACTGGGTGGCGCTGACGGCGGCGCTGGCTCCCTGGGCCATGACAGGCTCCTGCCGGCCGAGGTCCACGGGAGTCAAAGGATCGTAGGTGGTCGGCGGGTCCGGGACGAAATTGCGGAATCCCAGCACATAGGATCCCTGCGGCGTGAGGCGCAGGCCGGCAATCCGTATATAATACGCATCGCCGGCTTCAAACATGTCGACGGCTGTGCCTCGGGTGACGACCGAGTATCTGGTCAGAGTGGACAGCGAATCGCCCCGAAACAGTTGGTATTGCAGCATGATCTCGCTTTGCAGGGAGATCTCGTACATGCCGGTGACGGGAATGGTCACGCGATGCCAGACCGAATCCCCGGCGGCGCCGGGGTGATGCGGCTCCCCTTCCTCCCAGGTCGCCCCCGAGGTGCGGCCGTGGGCGATGGCCTCGTGAGCCGCCGAAAACACCAGCGGCTCGGCATCCGCAAAGTTGTCGTTGGGCGGGGGCGGACCCAGCGAAGTGAGATGAAAGGTCAGAAACGACAGACCTGTCTCAAAGGCCGCCGTGCCGGTCCCCGTGGAATTCGGGACAATGCTGGAATAGTAAGGTGTGATGCCGGCCAGAAAACGATACCGCGTTCCCGCCGTGGCCCGAAACACCCGTGGTTCCCACACGATGCCATCGGGAGTGTACGCGGAGCCGCCCAGGGACACCGAGGGCACCTGGACCAGGGTGTCGAAAGTGTCTCCCTGATACACCACCGCGGCCGGGTCGTAGCCGATGATGTGGCCGATAATGTAGCCGAAGGTATCTCCCTTGGAGCCGGTCGTGGTTTCCGCGCGATACATGCCATCCTTCGGGCACACCCATGTGAACCACAGCGAACCGGTCACGATCGACGGCTCGTCCAGTTCGCAGGTGAGTGGCGAGGTGCGCTGCGTGATTTCGAAGTTTTCCACCGAGCCGAGATCATACGGCGCGGAAAACACATCTCCTTCCACAGGCGGCCCAAGATGAAAGGAAAACTCCCCTTCGTTGCAGGACGCGAACTGCAGATACAGAGTTTCCCCGGCCGAAGCGTGAAAAAGGGTGCGCGTCCGCGTGCTGACGGGGAACCCTCCCCCCCGTCGATTCTCCTTGAGCGGAACAAGCGCATCCAGCGAGGCGCCGCGAAAAACCTCGATATCCGATATCTCAAGCGACACCGACGTCGCCATGTACCAGCCCGTGGCCGGGACGGTCCACCGGCGCCACACCGTGGGACCACCCTGGGGTACCGCAGGCTCGCCCGCCTCCCGCGTCGCATCGTAAAATGACAGGGTGGCCACGCCGCCGGCAGGGTCAGGCGAAATCCACGCCGCTTCGGCGAAGTCGTCTCCCTCTGCGCGCTCGGTCAACGGGCGCAGCAAGACCTGGAATGCCGTCTGCACTGTTTCCGAATTGGCCACCTGTACGAGATAGCGCGCGCCCGCCACCGCCTGGAAGCGGCGGGCGCGGTCCGTGCCGCCGAGCGGGCGCGCCGCCAACAACCACTCGCTCTCTACCGGCGCAGGCACTTCCTCCGGGAACGCGCCAAATACCTGCACCAACGGATGTAAACGCAACTCGCCCTCCGTGCTCCGCACCCTCACTTCGACAGCACCCGAAACCGGCGCGGTCCACGCGTACCACACCGTGGCCGTCAGCCATTGGCTTTCCAGGGACTCCCATGGCTCCTGGGTCGCCTCGCTCGTCGTGCCCGCAACCCACACACCGGCGGTGAGGTCCACGGGCAACTCCGACCAGTCATTGCCGGGAGGCGCCGCATCCACACGAAGCCCGCCGAAAAACACCACTGCCCCCGCGCCCAAAGCCGCAACGTGGCGCACGCTCGCCCTCGATCCTGCATCTCTCCATCGCGGACACCAGCCGGCCCACCGGACGGACGACCGCGGAACCGGCTCGGGAGCGGGAAGCACCGCCGCTTTCATATCGGACAGAGTCAATCCCTTCCATCATACCCGGCCGGCAGGCGACCCGCCAGCAGATCCTTTCCCGGCGCCATAAAGCGGTTGCCGCGTGCAGAGGATGGCCCGGTCGCCGATTCTCCCGAGGCGTCCGGGCAGGAGGCGAACGATTCATGTGCACAAGGCATTCGCGTTTTCCGTCTCGGGCGTCTTCCGGGAATCGGC
>CAZYHO010000269.1:0-3183 GCA_964647495.1 uncultured Akkermansia sp.
TGGCTGCGGAAGGCGGCGGAGGCGCGTTCGGGCGATCCGGCGGGCGCGGCGGCATCGCGCGCACAATTGGCGGACGTGCTGGTGAAAGTCGGGCGGCTCGAGGAGGCGGGCGCGGAACTGCGGGCCGCGGAAACACTGGCGGGTGAGGACCCGGGCGCGCGGTGGCAGGTGGAGCGGCAGATGGCGGTTCTCGCGCAGGCGGCGGGGCGGACGGCCGAGGCGCTCGGGCATGTGGAAGCGGCGCTGGAATGGGTGGCGAAACTCGGGGAGGATGTGGCGATGCTGCGGGCCTCGCTGGACGGGCAGCGCGGGCTGGTTCTGTACCGTCTCGGGCGTGCGGCCGAGGCGGCGGCGCGGCTCGAGGCGGCGGCCGATTATTTTCGCGACCGCCCGGACGCGGCCGGCGAATGGCTGGCCCACGAGAACAACCTCGCGGCAGTCTGGCTCGGCGATGGCCAGGAGGCGAAGGCGCGCGACAGGTTGCGCGGCTTGCTGGCCAGCCCGGCGGCGGTCCGGCTGGGCGATTCCCCGGCCATGGTCACGCCGTGGCTCAACCGGGCGACCGCCGAGTGGGCCGCCGGCGAGCGGTCCGCCGCGGTGGAGGCGCTGGATCAGGCGGAGCGGCTGGCCGGCGCCACATTGCCGGAAGTGCATCCGCTGCACGCGCACGTGGCGCTCGCCCGGCTGGCGGCGGCCGGCGAATCGAAGGACATGGAGCGGGCGCGCAGGGAGGCGCGGCGGGCGAGCGACATGGCGCGGGCCTGGCTGGGGCGCCTGGGCGACTCGGCTGACGAATCAGAATGGCTCGATTTCCGGCGCACGCTCGATCCTGTCTCGCCTTTGGCGGTGGTGGGCGCGGAGGAAGCGGAGGCGCTGGCCGATGCGGTGCTGGCGACGCAGGGTGTATTTCTCGAGCGCATGCTGGCCGGTCCGCGCGCCGGATTGCCGAAACGCGCCGGCTGGAGCGAGGTGGTGGGCGCTTTGCCCGAGGGAAGCGCGCTGGTGAATTACACGTGGTGGCGGCCGTTGCAACCGGACGGCCGGTGGGCGGCCGAGGGAAACTACGGCGCCTTGATCCTGCGGCCGGGCGGCCCGCCGCGGTGGATCGATCTCGGCCCGGCGAGCGACATCGAGGTCCGCGTGCGGCGGATCATTCACGCGGCGCAGGCCACGGTCATCGAGAACCGGGCCGCCGAGAGCCGCGCGAGCCTGGACTTTCAATCGACGCAACTGTGGGATCTGGTGTGGTCGCGGATTCGCCCGCATGTGGAAGGTGTGGAGCGGTTGCTGCTGCGTCCCGACGGCATGCTGCATTTCGTGCCATGGGCGATCCTGCGCGAACCCGGCGCCACGCCCGGCGCGACACCGGGCGAGTTTTTTTGCGAGCGGTACCCGCGGGTCACCGTCGTGACGCGGGCAGCGCCCGCTCTGCCCGCGGGTCAATCGGCGGCCGTGCACCCGTGGCGGCTCATCGGGGTGACGAAGGCGCCGGGACACGGCGCCCCGGGACCGCCGGAGGACACATGGCAGGAGCCGAGCGCGGAGTTGTGGCGCGAAGTGCTCGCGATGCCCGCGCTGCCGGGCGTGCGGCTGGAAGTCGAGGCGGTGCGCGAAGTGGCGCCCGGCAATGGGGCGGCCGTCATCGCCGATGCGCGGGAAGCCGATTTCCTGCCGGGCGGTGCGGGCTCGCCGCCCGCGGTACTGCACTTTTCCGGTCACGGGTTCGCCTTCGAGCAGGGCGACGAATGGGGTGGCAGGCTGCTGGAGGCGGGCCTCGTCTTCGCCGATTGCGCCGACGGGTTGCGCGCGCGGGCCGCCGGAAAACCGGTCGCCGCCAACCGCGACGGCATCCTGTTTGCGAGGGAGGCGGCCGCCCTGCCGCTCACCGGAACCGAGCTGGTCACGCTCTCCGCTTGCCAGACCGCGCTCGGTCACTGGCAGCCGGGCGAGCACCTCACCGGCCTGCGCCACGCGTTCCTGCTCGCCGGCGCCCGGCACGTCGTGGCCACGCTCTGGGACGTGAACGACGAGGCCGCGCCGCCTTTTATCGCCGGGTTTTATCGCCGGCTCGCCGCCGGCGAGTCGCCCGATCAGGCGCTGTGGCAAACGCAACGCGACTGGCTCACACAACGCGACGGCGACCCGTCCGTGCGCGTCGCCCTCGCCGGTGCCTGGACACTTGAAGCAGGCGGGTGGTGAGGGGAGTCTGTCACTTGGTGACCGTCATCACGCCCTTCATGAGGAAGCGATGGGACGGGTAGGTGCAGATGTACGGGTATTCGCCGGGTTCGGCCGGCGCGGTGAATTTGATTTCCTCATTCTGGCCCGCGTTGATGAGCTTCGTGCTGGCGGCGACGATCGCCGCCTTGTTCTCGGCGTCATCGGGGATGTAGCACTTGGCCATGGCGGCCGCGGCGTCGGCGGCGACCATCTTGTCTGCGGCGGCGCCGAATTTGGCGTCGGTGCCCGGCTTGAGAATGATGAGGTTGTGAGGAAAGACGCACGCCTTGTTCGTGAAGAGAATGCGCACTTTTTCGCCCGCCTTCACGGTGAACGCCTTTTTGTCGAATTGCATGACGGCAGGAACGACGCCGATGACGAGCTTGGTTTCACCGGCGGGAGCTTCGGTCTTGGGCTTCTCCGCGGCCGGCTCTTCGGTCTTGGTTTCTTCGGCGGCGGGAGTTTCGGTTTTCGGCTCCTCGGCGTGCGCGAGCGGGCCGATGGCGGCACAGGCCAAGGCAAGCAGCGAAGCGGCGATCGATGACTTCATTCGAGTGTGTGGTTCGGTGTACGTGTGTGTGCTGGAGGGAAACAGAGAAATTCCCGGACTGGGGACGCGCGTCAATGGCGGAAATTCATTCTCCGAATGCCGGAACCCCCCGGGTCCACCCTTCAGGGCAACGGCCCGTTCCAGCCTCAGGCGGCGCCTGAGGGCGGGGGGCGGGGGCGGTTATCAGTGATCAGTAGGCAGAGGTCAGAGGTCAGAGGTCGGGGTCAGGGGTCAGGGTGTGGAACTGTGGAGGAGGTGAGTTTTGGCTTTATGCTTCATGGCACCCCTGCTCTGATGCGGTGCGGCCTGCCGGCCGGGTCTGACGGGTCTGACTTGTCCGACTCGTCTGACTGGTCGGACAGATCCGTCCGATCCGTCGGATCTGACTGATCTGACTGATCTGACTGATCTGA
>CAZYHO010000269.1:3283-6756 GCA_964647495.1 uncultured Akkermansia sp.
GGCGGGTTCCTCGGCGGCGTGCTCGCCGGCTGGCTCCTGTTCTTTTTGCCGAAATGGCGGTCCGGCCGCCTCGGGGGCTCCCCGATGCCACCGGGCGGAAACGCGCCAGAGCCGTAGAAATGCGGCATTTTTCCCTTGGTCTCAGGGAGTCACCATGCATAATCCGCGCCACTCCCGCCCAAAATTCCAACATCATCCCCGAACGACATCATGAGTACAGACCTCACGGAGGGCATCGCGCCCAACGCCAAACGGCTCCTCTGGGCCGGCTTTCTCGCAATCCTGGCCGCCGGCATCGGCTTCGGCGTTCGCGGCGGCATCCTGGCCAATTGGGGAGCCGATTTCGGATTCACCGGGGCGCAGCTCGGGGCGATCAGCGGCGCCGGCTTTACCGGCTTCTGCTTCGGTATCATTATCGGCGGCGTCGTTGTGGACAAAGTGGGCTACGGAAAGCTTGTCTTCGCCGCCTTTCTCTTCCACGTGCTCTCTGCGTTGATCACATTTGCGGCCACTGCCGGCCAGGCTCAGGAGGTGGCGTACAAGTTCCTGTATTGGGGGACGTTCATGTTCGCGCTGGCCAACGGCACGCTCGAAGCCGTGGCGAACCCGCTGGTATCGACCCTTTTCCCGAACAACCGCACACACTACCTCAACATTCTGCACGCCTCATGGCCGCTTGGTCTCGTCGTGGGCGGCCTGATCGGCTGGACATTGGGTGAAAGCGGCGTGAGCTGGAAGATCCAGCTTGGTCTCTTCCTCATCCCGACGGTTCTCTACGGCATCGCCTTCATGGGCCAGCATTTCCCCAAGTCGGAAGCCTCGACCAAAGGGCTGAGCGTAGGTCAAATGATGAAGGAAGTCGGCATCCTCGGCTCTGCCGTCGCCTGCTACCTGCTCGTGCTCTTCTTTCAAAATGCCCTTGAGTTCCCACTTTGGGCGGCCTGGGGGGTGGGTGGTCTGCTTCTCGTGACGGTCGGCATCCTGACCAACTTTTCCATCGGATCATTTCTGCTTTTCGTTCTCTTCGTCGTGCATGCGATGGTCGGGGCGGTTGAGCTGGGTACCGACAACTGGATTCAGAACATCACGGGCAACATCCTGACTCCGGCACAAGGAAAGGCGCTATTCGTATTCACTTCTCTGCTGATGTTCGGGCTGCGGTTCTGCGCTCACTTCATCGAGACCAAATTGAAGATTTCGCCGATCGGGTTGCTGCTCATCTGCGCGATCCTGGCCGTGATCGGGCTCAACATGGTGAGCACCATCACCACCGTCTTTGGTGCCGTGCTGGCACTCGCCGTTTATGCGGTCGGCAAGACGTTCTTCTGGCCGACCATGCTGGCGGTTGTCGGCGACCGTTTTCCCCGGACTGGCGCCATCGCCATGTCGATCATGGGAGGCATCGGCATGATGTCCGCGGGTCTGCTCGGCGGCCCTGGCCTTGGGTACGCCAAGGATCGATTCACGGTCGATCACCTCAAGACGAACAGTCCTGTGGTTTACGAGGCGAACAAAGCGCAGTCGACAAGTTCGTTCCTGTTCTTTGATCCGGTGGTCGGCATCGACGGTACCAAGCTGGCGGACGCGCAGACGGCGGCCGACAAGACGCCGGATCAGCAAGCGCTCGCGGACGCGAGCATTGTCGGCGATCGGAAGACGCTCCGGGCCGACGCGTTCATTCCGGTCGGGATGGCGGTCATCTATCTCCTGTTGATGCTGTATTTCAAAGCCATCGGTGGTTACAAGCCGCTGGTCATCACGGAAGAAAAGTCCTACACGCCGACCTGAAGAAAGATTCCTTCCAACCCCCGGAAATCAAACCCCCACAGACAAAACGGCTCCCGGGCGACCGGGGGCCGTTTTCCGTTGGGTGGGTTAGTGGGTTTGGAGGAAGGCGACGAGTTCGGCGGCGAGGCGCGGGCCGATGCCGGGGATTTCGGCGATGGCGGCCGGGGGGGCCTGGCGGAGGCGGGCGACGCTGCCGAAGCGGCGGAGCAGGGCGGCCTTGCGGGCGGCGGAGATGCCCGGGACGTCGTCGAGCAGGCTTTCGGCGACGCGGCGTTTCATGAGGAGCTGGTGGTAGCCGTTGGCCCAGCGGTGGGCTTCGTCGCGGATGCGCTGGAGGAGCTGGAGGGCGGGGCGCGAGTGCGGGAGGACGAGTGGGTCGGGGCGGTCAGGGCGGAAGATTTCCTCGCGCTGCTTGGCGAGGCCGATGACCGGCAGGCCGCCGAGGCCGAGGCGCTGGAGTTGTTCGACGGCGGAGGAAAGCTGGCCTTTGCCGCCATCGACGATCACGAGGTCCGGGAGACGGACCATCGGGCGGCCGGTGTCGGGGGAGCGGGCGCCTTCGAGCGTGTCGTCGAGCCGGCGGAGGGCATCGAGCGGCGATTCCTGGGTGTGCTCGAGGGCGTCGGGGGCGCGGGTGGCGGCCTCGATGAGGATGCGGGAGTAGCGGCGGCGGACGACTTCGGCGATGCTGGCGAAGTCGTTCTGGCTCTTGACCGATTTGATGCGGTAGCGGCGGTAGTTGGCGGTGTCCGGCAGGCCGTTTTTGAAGCGGACCATGGAGGCGACGATGTGATTGTCGCTGATGTTGGAGATATCGAAGCACTCCATGAGGCGCGGGGGCGAGGGCAGGTGGAGTGCGGCCTGGAGATCTTCGACGTCGGAGAGCGCGTGGGCGTCGGGGACGGAGCGCGGGAGGCCGCGGCCGCGCGTGAACTTGCGCGTGGGGGAAAGCGTTTTGCGGAAGCTGTCGAGCATGTCGCGCAACTCGGCGGCGCGCTCGAACTCGAGGTTGTCGGCAGCGCGGGTCATCTCCTCCTCGAGCGCGGTGAGCGACGCCTTGTGGCTGCCATCGAAAAACGCGCAGGCCTCGGTGATACGCTCGAGGTAGGCCTCGCGCGTGATGCGCCCGACGCAGGGGGCGGAGCAGTTTTTGATGATGTCGTTCGAGCAGTGCCTGTAGTCGGTTTCGCCCGGGCGGAGCGGCCGGCAGATGCGCAGGCCGAGGCGTTTGTTGAGCCAGGCGAGCACGGTGCGCAGCGCGCTGGAATGCGCGAACGGTCCGAAGTAGCGCGCGCCGTCGTCTTTTTTGACGCGGACGGGGCTGAAGCGCGGCCACGGTTCGTCCGGGTGCACGCGCACGAGGAGGAACCGCTTGTCGTCGCGGAATTCGATGTTGTAGCGCGGGCGGAGTTCCTTGATCAGCTTGCCTTCGAGCAGGATCGACTCGGGTTCATTGCGGACGACGTGGATATCGAAGTCCCAGATGCTGTGGATGAGGGCGCGCGTCTTTCGGTCGGCCAGCCGGCTGCGAGCCGGCGTGAAGTACGCGCTGAGCCGCTTGCGCAGATCTTTCGCTTTGCCGACGTAAATGACCTGGCCAAGGCGGTCCTTGTGCAGGTACACGCCCGGCTGGTGCGGCACGTCCTGAAGCTTGCGCAGCAGGTCGGGCTTTTGGTCATTGGTCA
>CAZYHO010000270.1:0-6724 GCA_964647495.1 uncultured Akkermansia sp.
CGCCGCGCCGCCGTCCAGTTCCGGAAACACGGAACCCAGGTTCTCCATGACCATCTTCACCTCGGCCAGCAGTTCCTTCGTGCCCTCCGCCGTCGCCTGATGCTCGAACAACTCGTCAGGCGCCTTGCCCTCCATGTTCGACTGACCCGCAAGAATAAATACCTTCACCGGTTTGGCATCCGCCAGAAGCGAACAGACCGGTATCCCCGCCGCCCAAATCAGGAAAAACCAGAATCGTGGCATCAAACGCGTCATAACCCGCACCTTCACCCGCAATCCAGCCGAATCCACTCCGATTCATGGCGGATTCTGCCACCCGGATCGGAGGGCGGTTGTCGGTGGTCGGTAATCAGCAGAAGCAGTTGATAAGGATACCCTATCTCGAGTTCACACCGCGGGTTTCCGGGCGGCGGGGTCATGGGCGTCGCTGACTTCGCGTATTTCGCCGATTTCGCGGAGTGGCAGCGCGGTGATATTTTCCGTGATTGGGTATCGGAGCGTCCCCGGATAGATCACCCAGAGGTGGTCCAGTTTGAGGTCATCCAGTGCGACGTGCATGGATTTCGTCGTGCGGGGCGCGTCGGTGCATTTGAATTCGAAGCCCCAGCGCTGTCCCCGGCGAAGCAGGAGCAGGTCCAGTTCGGCGCCCCGCTGTGTGGCGTAGAAGTACGCGTCCCGTTCTCCGTGGGCGATCAACGTCTGCTCGAGGGCGAATCCTTCCCAGCTTGCGCCGTAGCGCGGGTGGGTTTGCAGTTGCAGCATCGTTCCCAGGCCGAGCAGATGATGCAGCACGCCACTGTCCCTCAGATAGACTTTCGGCGCTTTGACGAGGCGTTTGCCAAGATTCTCGAACCACGGCGGCAGCACCCGCGCCATGAAAGTGCCGGCGAGCAGGTCCCGGTAGTGGTTCACGGCGGTCACGCTCACGTCCATGGAGCGGGCGAGTTCGGCCGCATTCCACGTCTGCCCGTGAAAGTGGGCGAGCATCCGCCAGAAGCGCCCCAGCGCGGCGGGCGAAACCCTCGAGCCCAGCCCGGGAATGTCCCGCTCCAGGAAAGTGCGGGAGAAGTTCTCCATCCATCGTTCCCAGGCCGTGTCGGTTTCGGCCAGGAAGGCACGGGGAAACCCGCCGCGCAGCCAGAGACGGTCCTGCTGATCCGGTCCGGTTTCGGCCAGCGAAAAGCCCGCCACGTCCACAAACTGGATGCGTCCTGCCAGCGTCTCTGACACCCCTTTCACCAAGCCCCAGGACGCGCTGCCCAGCAGAAGAAACACCGCCCGGCGGTCCCGGCGATCACTCAACGGACGCAACAGGGTGAACAACTCCGGCATACGCTGCACCTCGTCCATCACCACCAACCCCTCGCGCTCCGCCAGCAGTCTCTCCGGCGCCGCCCGCATCGCCTCCAGCGAGCGGCTTTCCTCCAGATCGAAAACCGTCACCGGCCCCGCCCATGACGCCGCAATCTGTCCCGCCAAAGTCGTCTTCCCAACCTGTCGCGCCCCCAAAAGCGCCACCACCGGCGCTTCCGCCAACCGAACCCGAATGGCCTCAAGCAACCTCTCTCGTTGAATTAATCGTTGCATTTCGTATTATAGAAGTAGTATTTACGACATAAATATTGGATTTCGATGAATTATGTAGAAAATTTTACTTCATAAATACGATTTGCAACAATATATTGTCTGGCGCTCCAGCCTGACAGGCCGGCCGACAGAATTCCTCAGATGCACGCCTGTCTGAAGAGACCATGCAGGGACAGGCATGTCGTGCTCGGCGAGGCGGTGCCGCCCACGGTCGCCCTGGCCGGGGCATCGATCCTGATCGAGGTCATCCTCATCACCCGGTGCGCAGAGAAATGAATGAGCCGGCAGGCGGTTCAAGAACCCTGGCCGAATTCCACCGTGGCGCGCACGGGGAAATGGTCCGATGGCAGGACGCCGTCGGGGGCGTCGTGGAGGATGGCGGCTTCGATGATGCGGGTGCCCGGCGGAACGAGAACGAAGTCGATGCGGCCGCCATCGCGATTGCCTGCGAATGCCTGCCAGGTGCCGCTTTCGGAGGCCGGCACGTCCGGGTTGGCGGATTTCCAGGCGTCGACCAGCTTGAGCGTCCCGTCCGTGAGCGTCTTGATGGCCGGGTTGTCGGGCGTGGCGTTGAAGTCACCGGTGAGGATGAACGGACCGGCGGGCTGGCGGGCGGCGATGCGCTCGGCGAGCAGGACGGCGCTTTTTTCGCGGGACGGCTGCGACTGGTGGTCGAAGTGCGTGTTGAAAAAGTGGAGTGACCGATCGCCCGCGGATTCCTTGATCCGCGCCCATGTGCAGATCCGGGTGATCCGGTTGCCCCAGGTCATCGAGTTCGGGACCTCCGGAGTGTCCGAGAGCCAGAAGGTGCCGGATTCCTCGACGGTCCACCGATCGCGGCGGACGAGCAACGCCGAGTACTCGCCCTTCGTTTTGCCGTCTTCGCGACCGACCCCGACCTCGATGTACTCGCCTCCGAGGCGCTCGTGCAGGTCGTCGAGCTGCGGGCGCAATGCCTCCTGCAAGCCGACGACGTCCGCGGCTTCGCGGCGAATGAGGTCGATGACCAAGGCGCGGCGTGTTTCCCAATTCTTTTTGCCGGTGTCGCCGTCGTTGCGGTACCGGATGTTGAACGACAGCACGCTCACCCGCAGCGCGGCGGTCGGTTTTTCGGCGGCAGTCAGCACGGGCGCCGGCACCGCGGCCAGCAACAGCGAAAATCGACGGCGTGTCATGCCGTCATCCTGCGTGCCGGCGCCGGTTTGTCAACGACGCCCGGCCGCGGGTGTTATCCGAAACATCGACCCGATTCATCGCGCCGCCACCTCCGGAGCCGACCACGTCCGCGTTGTAAAATCAACGGGTTTCGCATACTCTGCCGGCGCTGGAGGGGCGGCTGTGACCGATCGATTTTCATTCATGTGCCTGTGTTTCACGGCCCGGGAGGCTTGGCGCCCATCCTCCGGCCGGCGGCTGTTCGTGACCCTCGGGTGCGTGGCCGGCGCGTTTCTCATGGCGGCGGCGCGAGCGCAGGAACCCGTGCCACCGCGCGTGGTGGTCCTCTACTCGCACGACCGCTCCCTGCCTGGGAACGAGCGGGTCGATCAGGGATTCCGCGCGGAGTTGGAGAAGCGCGAGGGCATCAGGGTGGAAATATTTCAGGAATATCTCGACGTGGCGCGTTTTCCCGGGCCGGAGCGCGACGAGGCGATGGAGGCTTATTTGAGACGGCGCTATGCGGCGACTCCGCCGCAAGCTCTGGTGGCGGTGGCGGATCCGGCACTGGTGTTTTTCCTGCAGAGGCGGAGTTCGCTGTTCCCCGAGACCCCGCTGATCGCTGTGGCAACTTCGACGGCCAGGCTCAAGCATCTGAAGGCCGATCCGCTGGTCGCGGGCGTCGAGCAGTCGTTCCAGATCGGGCCGACGCTGGATGCGATGCTGAAGATGCGTCCCGGCCTGCGCCGCGTGGTTCTGATTTCGGGCTCATCGGAATCCGACCGGCCCTGGAATGCGTGGGTGGAAAGCGAGCGCTCCCGCCTCGCCGACCGGGTGGAGCTGGATCATTGGGCGGGGCTTCCGCTGCGCGATGTGCTCGAGCGCTCCGGGCACCTGCCGCCGGACACCGCCATCCTCTATCTCAGTTACCTGCGCGATCCGGACGGCACAACGATGACAGCCGCCTATGCCGTGGATCGCCTCGCGGCGGCCGCTTCTGTTCCGATCTTCGGCGTGTACGAAACGCATCTCGACCGCGGGATCGTGGGCGGCCAGGTGAACGATCTTTCGCAATTCGGCGTCTTCGCCGCGCGCATCGTGAGCCGGCTGCTGCATGGCGAATCACCGGAGCAGATCGGCGTCCTGCCTTCGCCGCCCCAACGCTTTGTCTTCGATGACCGGCAGCTCAAGCGCTGGAAAATCCCTCGGCGGCTCCTGCCTGAGGAGAGCGAGCTTCGCCACACGCGCCCCAGCGTCTGGCGCGAATATCCCCGGACGATGGCCGTCGCGGGCGCCGCTGTGCTGGCGCAATCGGCCATGATCGCCGCCTTGTTGATCCACCGCCGCCGCCGCAGGCTCGCCGAGGAGCGCCTCCATCTCAGTGAAAAACGCTACCGCGAGGTCGTGGAGAGCCAGATGGAAATGGTCTGCCGCTATCGCGAGGATGCCACGCTGACCTTTGTCAATGAAGCGTACTGCCGGTTCTTCGGCAAGACGCGCGGGGAACTGCTCGGGCAGAGCTTCCTCTCGCTGATCCCGGAGGACCAGCACACCACGGTCATGGGTTTCGTCCGCCGCGTCGCCGCGGACGGTACGCCGGTTTCCCACGAGCATCAGGTGATACGGCCGGACGGCGGCATCGGCTGGATGCGATGGAACGATCATCCGATTTTCGGCCCGCGCGGAGAGATCCATGAGTTCCAGGGCGTCGGCAGCGACATTACCGCACAGCGCCGCGCGCAGGACGCCTTGCGGCAATCCGAAGAGCGTTTCTCCGGCGTATTCCGCGGCAGCCCGGTCGCCATAGGCATCATCCGCCAGGCCGACGGAAGGCTCGTGGATGTCAACCCAAGCTGGGAGCGATTCTTCGAAATGACGCGCGACGAGGCGGTCGGGCGCAGCCAGGCGGACCTCGGCCTTGCCTTCAGCCCGGAATCGGACGGGCGCTTTCGCGCGCTCCTGGAATCCGGCGGCTCCCTGAGCAACGTCGAACAGATGGTGCGTACCCGCCGCGGGACGATCCGCTGGATGAGCATTTCCAGCGAACTGGTCCCGCTCGGCGGCGAACCCTGCTTCGTCGTCATGAGCAAGGACATCACGGAGCAGCGCGAGGCCGAAGACGCGCGCCGCAACCTGATCCAGACGACCCGCCTCGCCATGCTCGGCGAACTCACCGCCTCCATCGCCCACGAGGTGAACCAGCCGCTCGGCGCGATCCTCAGCAATGCCGACGCCGCGGAACTGCTCCTCGACAGGCAATCACCGCCCATCGACGAGGTCCGTCATATCCTCGCCGACATCCGCCGCGACGACCTGCGGGCCTGCGATGTCATCAAGCGCGTGCGCGCCCTCGTCGGCAAGCGCGCGACAAACATGGAGCCGCTCGACATGAATGACCTCCTGCTCAATGTCGCCCGCCTCATCGCCCATGAGTCGCAGCGGCGCGGCGTGACGGTCGCTCATGATTTGGCGTCCAGGCTGCCCGTGATCCACGGTGACCGGGCGCAGCTCGAGCAGATCGTGCTCAACCTCATCCTCAACGCCATGGACGCTGTGAAAGGCTCGCCGCCCGCCGCCCGCCGCCTGGCCCTTCGCTCGGTCCACAAGGACTCCGGCTGGATCGAAGTCGCCGTGGAGGACAACGGCCACGGCATCCCCGCGGAGCGACTGGCGCGCGTCTTCGATTCCTTCTTCACGACCAAGGAGGAAGGCATGGGGCTCGGGCTGGCGCTCGCCCGGTCGATCGCCGAAATTCACGGCGGCAGGCTCTCGGCCGAGAACAATCCCGCTGGCGGCGCAACCTTCCGCCTGCTACTGCCCGCAGTGGAATCCGCATGATCCTCGGATGAAAACGACACGCCTCCCCAAACCCGTCGTCCATCTGGTGGATGACGACGATTCCCTCCGCACCGCGCTCACCCGGCTCTTGCAGGCCGCGGGTCACGAAACGCGCTCGTACGCCTCCGTGGCCGAATTCCTGCTCGCCCGCGAAACCCCGCTCCGCGGCTGCCTGCTGCTCGACGTCCGCATGCCGGGCGGACCCAGCGGACTGGACTTGCATCACGCGCTGATCCGCCAGGGTGAGTGCCTGCCCGTGATTTTCCTCACCGGCCACGGCGATATCCCGATGAGCGTCCAGGCGATCAAGGCGGGCGCCTTCGATTTCATCACCAAGCCGGTAAAAAAAGAAACGCTGCTCAGCGCGGTCGAGTCCGCCCTGCAAACGGAGGCGGAAACCTGGAACGCGGCCCAGCGGCGCCGCGACCTGAACGACAGGCTGGCCAGCCTGACCCCCTGCGAGCGCGAAGTCTGCCAGCGCGTGGTCGCCGGCCAGCCAAACAAGCAGATCGCCGCGGAAATCGGCTCCTCCGAACGCACGGTCAAAGCGCATCGCGCCCGTGTCATGAGCAAGATGAAGGCCGCGTCGCTGGCGGACCTGGTACGCATGGCCGGGCAAATCCGCGAATCGAACGGGTGTTTTTGAACATTGTCCTTTCGGGCAACCGTATCCTCGCCAAATGCCAATATTCACAGCCATCCCATAGGGGGAAGCCGGGAGCGAGGCGAAAACTGGGCTGGCGGAGCAGAATGGAACCCTGCCACTCGGCAGGACGTGGAAGGAAAACCAACCAAAACGACACCGCCAACCCCCTTCGCACAGCATTGCCCTCAAGCAACCGGTCAAGCACATCCCGCGGGGAAGAACCCGGGCGAATCAGAGACACCCATCAACCACCTGAACCAGCCGCCCATGCCGCTCTACCCTGGCCACACGACCATTCCGTCGAGCCCACCACCGGCGGTCACCACCTGCGGCCGAACCACGCCTTCACTCCCCTTGCCAAAAATCACTGCCAAAAATGGGTGTCTGCGATCACTGCCTGGAATCGAAGCGTTGCAGGACCGGGCGGTCAGTCAGCCGCGCCTGTTTCTGTCACGGCGATTGTCTTGCCCTCGCAGTCCGGCAGAGGGATGATGTCCG